>JAYVOV010000630.1:0-12864 GCA_043757735.1 Burkholderiaceae bacterium | reverse complement strand
GCGAGACCTTCGCGCTGGTCGGTGAATCGGGCTGCGGCAAGTCGATGACGGCTTTATCCCTGCTGCGCCTGCTGCCAGACAACGGGCGAATCGCCGGGGGCTCGATCCGTCTGCTGGGCGAAGATCTCTGTGCGCTGCGCGAACTCGACATGCAGCGGGTGCGTGGCGCCCGCATCGGCATCATTTTCCAGGAGCCAGCGACCAGTCTGAATCCGGTAATGACCGTCGGCAGGCAGGTGACCGAAGTCATCGAGCGGCACACCGATCTGCGCGGGGCCGCCGCCCGGACGCGGGCCATCGAATGGTTCGAACGTGTCGGATTGCCCGAGCCCGAACGTCGCTTCGATACCTTTCCGTTTCAAATGTCCGGCGGTCAGAAGCAACGGGTGATGATCGCGCTGGCGCTGGCGGCCGAACCCGATCTGCTGATCGCCGACGAACCCACCACGGCGCTCGACGTCACAATTCAGGGGCAGATCCTCGATCTGCTGGTGCAGCTGCAGCGCGATCAAGGCATGGGCATGATGCTGATCACCCACGACCTGGGCATCGTGCGTGGCATGGCTCACCGGGTGGCGCTCATGTACGCAGGGCAGATCGTCGAAGTGGCGCCGACGCTGGCGTTCTTCGAGCAGCCCTGCCACCCTTACGCACAGCTCCTGCTCAAGTCGCTGCCGGGTTCGCGCAAACGGGGCGAACCTCTGGCGGCGATCGCCGGCACTGTACCGGCGCTGACCGAAATCTTTGTTGGCTGCCGTTTTCGCGAGCGCTGCGATCGCGCGCAAGCGGCATGCGCTGTGCAAGTTCAGGATCTGACTGTCGTGGGGCCGGGCCATTCGGTACGCTGCCTCTTGTACGAGAACGGGCGCGCGGGCTCGATCGCGACCTCGCGTGCGCCAGATCAGCCGGCAGCCGCGGTTTCGGGTTCGGGTTCGGGTTCGGCCGCCACCGCGACACCCTCGGCCATGCCAGCGACGTCGGAAGCGACTTACTCGACCACCATCGAGAGGGCTTTCGGGCGCTTTGAAGAGGGGCTTGCTGCTCGAGCGGGCGCAGTGGTGCAACCTGGCGCAACTGTGCCCACGGCAGCGCCGGCAGCGCCCGTGCTGCCCGTGCTGCCCGTGCTGACGGCAACGCCGGATTTGCTACCGGCAAATGACTTCGTGCTCCGTGCGAGCGACGACAGCGATCCAGTTGTTCAGGTCGAGCATCTGACGGTCCGCTTCTCGACTCGGAAGGGCCTGCTGTTCAAGAGCAAGTCCTACTTTGAGGCTGTCAGCGACGTTTCATTTGAATTGCCGCCCGGCAAGACGCTGGCGCTGGTCGGTGAGTCGGGATGCGGCAAGACCACCATCGGCAAGGCCATGCTGCAATTGCTGCGCGGGGTCGCCGAGGTGCAGGGCCGCGTGCAGCTGGCAGGGCGCGATCTGTTCAAACTGAGAGGCGAGGCGCTGCGCGCCGCTCGGCGCGATATCCAGATTATTTTTCAGGACCCGTTCGCTTCCCTGAATCCGCGCCTGCGCGTGCTCGAGGTGCTCGAGGAAGGAATGATCACCCTGATGCCGCATGTGAGTTCGCAGGAGCGCATCAATCGGATCGAGTCACTTGTCGACCGGGTTGGTCTGCGACGAGATTCCCTGACCCGCTATCCGCACGAATTTTCAGGCGGGCAGCGCCAGCGCATCGCGATCGCGCGGGCACTGGCCGTATCGCCAAGAGTCATCGTCTGCGACGAACCCACCTCGGCACTCGATGTTTCGGTGCAGGCGCAGATCCTGAATCTGCTGCGTGAGCTGCAGCGCGAGCTGGGCATGTCATACCTGTTCATCACCCACAATATCGGCGTCGTCGAGTACATTGCCGACGAAGTGGCGGTCATGCAGGCAGGGCGGTTTCTCGAGAGTGGGCCGGCGCGGCAGATTCTTCAGTCACCGACTCACGAGTACACCCGCGCATTGTTAGCCGCAGTGCCACGCCTCGACGGACCGATCCGGATTCGATAGAGCGGCGTCGGACCCTACCGGCTGAGAGCTCTGCGGGCTGAGAGCGCGGCGGGGTGAGCGCTGGGCGGGGTGGCCGCTGGGCGGGGTGGGCGCGTCAGGCTTTGCGTGCGCGGCGGTCGACAGCCACTTTGGTGGCAGGGCGCGCCGGTTTTGCGATCACCCGCGTCGCCTGTGGTTTTGCCTGAGCCACCGCAGGCGCGCGAGTCGCACTGGTGCGAACCGGCGACAATCGAGCCTGAGTCCGATGCGCTGCAGCCGTGCGGCCGGTTGCCGTGACACGCGAAGCCGCCACTGGGCGCGCGGCTGCCGCTGGGCGCGTGACCGCCGCTGGACGCGTGACCGCCGCGGGATGCGTCGCGGCGACCGGGCGCATGGTGGCGACTGTCGGCCGCATCGGGGCGGCGGCTGCCACCTTGATCAACTGGGGTTTGTTGTCGCGCACCGGGGCGGCCGGTTCTGCCGAGGCCACTGCTTCGACGACCGGTTGCTGGGCACTGGTATGGCCGACCAGCGATCGCTCGCCATTTTCGGTTGTGAGCACAGTCTGGGTTGCGGCCGGCTGAACCAGAAGCCTCATGCCGCGCCCAACACCTTTCTTGATGCCATTCCAGGCGGAGAGTGTTGCCGAGGAAATCTGATATCGACTGGCGATCGAGGCGAGAGATTCCCGTTTGCCGACGGTGTGATATTGGGCCGGGCGATCGATCTGCTCATAGACACGGGGAGCAACGAAACTCTCGACCCGCCGCTCGTCGACGATGCCTTTTTGCGGCGCCAGCAGCTGCGTGCCGGCGACGATCCGGGAGCCGTCGCGAAGGCCGTTGGCGCGCCGCAGTTCGGCGATCTGAACGCCGGCACGGCTGGCCAGCGTATCGAGCGTTTCGCCAGGCTTGAGCGTGTACGGCTGCCAGGTCGCGAAGGCTTTGCTGTCGGCTGCGTGAGTGGCCATTGCCGCCTTGAAGTGATCGAGCCGGTCGGCTGGCAGCTTGATCTCGTTGTTGCGGCGTGCGGAGATCACTGGCCGGTTGTGCGCAGGATTGAGCGCCACAAAATCTTCGACGCTCATACGGGCAAACTGCGCGGCCAGTTGCAGGTCGATCGGGCGGGTCTTCTCGATAGTCACAAAATAGGGACGATTGGGCAGCTCGGGAAGCTTGAGCCCGAGTGCATTGGCGTTGAGCAGCAGGTTTTTCAGCGCGATGAGCTTCGGCACATAGTGTCGCGTCTCGTTGGGCATGTTCAGGCTGAGGTAGTCGCCCGGACGGCCCATGGCCTGGTTCTTTTTCACCGCACGGCCCACCGAGCCTTCGCCCCAGTTGTAAGAGGCGAGCGCGAGGAACCAGTCGTTGCCGTGCATTGCGTAGATTTTCTGGAGATAGTCCAGTGCTGCCTGCGTCGACTTGACGACGTCGCGCCGGTTGTCGACCCACCAGTCCTGTTGCAGGTCGTACTGTTTACCGGTCGAGGGGATGAACTGCCAGAGGCCAGAGGCTTGCGCGGACGACAACGCGACCGGGTTCATCGCGCTTTCAACGAAAGGCAGCAGTGCCAGTTCGGTCGGCATGCCACGTTTTTCGATCTCTTCGACGATGTAGAACAGGTAGCGACTGCCGCGCTGGAACATGCGTTGCAGGTACTCGGGCTTGGCCAGATAGAAGCGTTCTTTTTCGGCGACCAGCGGGGTCGGCAAAGGCGGCATCGCGAACCCGGCCCGGATGCGTTCCCAGAGATTGGCTTCAGTAAGCGCTGGCACGGCGGCAGACGCGACTTCGCTGTTCGGCACGGCGGACCTTGGGCTGCCTATCTCGGGGGCGGATGGTGCGTCTGCGCGTGGGGTCGAATCTGCCGAAACCGGGCCAGAATCGGCAACGCTGGCTGCGCGGCCAGCGAGCGCTCCTGCGGCGGGGGTTTGGGTGACGCCAGCGGTTACTGCTGCTGTCGCGCGCCCGAAATTTTCAGGGGTTGAAGACTGCACGGATGCCGACGCGTCGTGGCTGGTACGGGTGGCGGTGGTCGGTCCGGAGGATTCAAGACTCGCGCACCCACCAGACAGGGCGGCAACTGCGCATAGAAGTAGCGGGGTCAGGCTGTTAAAACGCTGCAACGGTCTCTCCTAAGTAGCTGATTCTTATTTGAAAACCGACCTGATGCGCGATGCTAAGGCAGCGCATCGTGCTGGTCAAGTCGACTGCTGCCTAGCGGAAGGTGTTTTTCCACTCCCGAATGGCTGCGAAGCAGCTTTCGGTGTTCTGGGGCGTGCTGCCCAGCCGGGTGGTTGCGGCGGCGCGGACTGCTGGCTCGCTGGCCCGCAGGAATGGGTTGGTGGCGCGTTCGGCGGCGATCTGACCCGGCACCGTGGTCTTGCCTGCGGCGCGGCGCGCGAGCGCCTGCGCCATCCTGTCGCCCAGCACGGAGTTGTCCGGTTCTACCGCGGACGCGAACTTCAGATTGGACACGGTGTACTCGTGGGCGCAGTAGACTAGGGTTTCGCCCGGCAGCGCTGCCAGGCGGCCGAGCGATCCGAGCATCTGCGCGGGTGTGCCTTCGAAAAGTCGCCCGCAGCCGCCGGCAAACAAGGTGTCGCCGCAAAAAAGTGCCGGTCGCGCATCTGTGCCAAGCGCCGCAGTGTAGTAGGCGATGTGGCCCCGGGTGTGGCCGGGTACGGCCATCACTTGAAACGTCAGGCCCAGCGTTGGCAGGGCGACGGTATCGCCGTCGTCCAGAGGCCGATTGACGCCCTCGATGGACTCGGTCCGCGGGCCGTACACCGGGCAGCGCCAGGCCGAGGCGAGGGCGGGAACGCCACCGGCATGGTCGGCGTGGTGATGGGTGAGTAGAATCGCCGCGAGACTCAGGCCGGCGGCTTGCAGAGCGCTTTGGATGGCGTTGGCATCACCCGGATCGACCGCTACCGCCTGCTTGCCGTCGGCGCTGCGGATCAGCCACAGGTAGTTGTCGCTGAACGCGGGGATAGTCATGACCCTGGCATGCGGTTCGGGACAAAAGACGATTGAATCTGACACGTTGGAGCCCATCCTGATGCGGTATGCGTCGAAGCCGTCGATTATAAGCGCGCTGCAATGAATACTCTTGCCACGGATCACTGGAATCAATGGCTGGATTCTCCGCCAGGGCGCTACCTGCTGGCTTGGGAGCAGCAGCAGTACGACCGGCTGGTCGATGATGTGTTTGGCTTCTATGCGGTGCAATGCGGCCTTCCGCAGCTCGATTGCCTGCGCGCAAGCCGCATGTCCAGCCGTATCCATGCCCGCGCGCAGGCCGATCTCGGCGACGTCGTTGCGCCCGCGGACAGCAGCGAGCCGGGCATTGCCACCGTGCGGGTCGGCAGTTTTGGCGAGTTGCCCTTCGGCAGCCAGACGCTCGACCTGATCGTGCTGCCCCATGTGCTCGAATTCGCCAGCGATCCGCATGAAGTGCTCCGTGAGGTCGATCGGGTGCTGCGCCCGGAGGGCCGCGTGATCATCACGGGATTGAATCCTGTCAGTTTGTGGGGTGCGCGTCAGACCCTGATGCGCGGCGTTTTAGCGCCGTTCCTGCCGCGCGAAGGGCACTTCATCGCGCCGCCCCGTCTGCGCGACTGGCTCAAGCTCCTGTCGTTCGATCCAGAGCGGGCCCGTTATGGCTGCTACCGGCCCCCCTGCCGGACCGAGACTTGGCTCGATCGCACGGCCTTTTTCGAATCTGCCGGTGATCGCTGGTGGCCGATCTGCGGTGCTATCTTTGCGCTTTGCGCTGTCAAGAAAGTGCATGCGATGCGGCTGGTCGGGCGGGTGCGCCATGTGCGTCCGGCCGCCGCGCCGGTTGCAGTGGCCGGCGCGCAGACAGTGCCGGCAGCCAACGACCCGATCGGAACACCAGGGCCCGGGGCGCTGCTGAAAGGCCGCGCCGAGACCAGTAACATCCGCCAATGAACCCAATTCGAGAGACGACCGATACGGTTGACATCTATACCGATGGCGCCTGCAAGGGCAACCCCGGCCCCGGCGGTTGGGGCGCATTGCTGCGCATGGGCGGGCACGAAAAAGAGATGTTCGGTGGCGCGCCGCAGACCACCAACAATCGGATGGAACTCACCGCGGTGATCCGTGCGCTGGCGGCGCTCAAACGCTCGACCCGAGCGGTCGTTCACACCGACTCGCAATATGTCCAGAAGGGCATATCCGAGTGGATAAAGGGCTGGAAAACCCGTGGCTGGATGACCTCCGATCGAAAGCCTGTCAAGAATGTCGATCTCTGGAAAGAGCTTGACGCGCTCGTCGCGCAGCATGAGGTCACCTGGCGCTGGGTTCGTGGCCACGCCGGTCATGTCGAGAACGAGCGCGCCGATGCGCTCGCCAACCGCGGCGTGGGCGGCAGTTCGGAATAGCAGGCGGTCGGAGTCGTCTGCTGCCGGGCAGCTTTCAACTCCGACCGCCGGGCTTGCAGCGCGCCAGATGCGCAGCCAGTCGGCGGGCGCCTTCCTGCAGCATCGGTTCCGGTTTGGCGAAGCACCAGCGCAGATAGCCTTCGCCCTCCGGACCGAACGCCGAGCCGGGCGCCAGGCCCAGACCGGCTTCGCGAACCAGGTCCTTGGCCAGCGCCAGGCTGTCGCTGACGCCGGCCACTTTGAAGAACAGGTACATCGCGCCCAGGGGCGCGCCGACCGACAAGCCCTCGATCGGTGCCAGCGCGGTCAGCAGCGCGTCGCGGCGCTCCTGAAGCTGGCGTACGAACGCCTGAACGTGCGCCTCGCCGTCGTTCAGCGCGGCGATCGCCGCCTGCTGCACAAACCCCGGGGCGCATGAGGTATTGAATTCGATCAGTTTGCCAAGGTCGTCGAGCAGGCTCGGCGGCACGACCAGCCAGCCCAGACGCCAACCGGTCATCTGCCAGGCCTTGGAGAAGGTGTTGGCGACGATGAGCCGATCATTGTTGTCGGCGAAATCGAGCATCGAGGGCGCGCAGGCGCTGCGGTCGAACACAATGCGTTCGTAGGCTTCATCGGAGATGACCCAGATCCCCAATTTTCTCGCATGCGCCAGCAGGGCCTGCATGTCGTCGCGTGGCATCACCCAGCCGGTCGGGTTGCCTGGCGAGTTGATGATCACCGCCCGCGTACCCGGGGTGAGGGCTTGGAGCAGGCGGGGCAGCTCTAGCACCCACTGTCCGGTGGCGCTGGTAGTCAGCGGGACGCGTTCGACCTCGGCGCCCAGGATGCGGGGAATCTCGGTCACGTTGGGCCAAAGGGGAACAACCGCCACCACCCGGTCACCGGGCGAGATGATCAGCTGCGCCGCCAGCATCAAAGCATTGACGCCGGCGCTGGTGACCGCGATCCGATCGACGCTCACCGGACGGTGCCAGCGGCCGAGGTAGGTCGACAGCGCCTCGCGCAGCGGCGCGATTCCCAGGTTGTGGGAATAGAAGGTGTCGCCTGCATCGAGGGCCGCGCTGGCCGCGGCTCGAATGAATGGCGGTGTCACACCGTCCGGCTCACCGAACCAGAACGCGAGTACGTCGGGATTGCCCAGGCCGGCATTGGCCACTTCGCGGATGCGCGAGACCGGCATGGCGCGGATCGCCTCACGGGCGCAAGGGGTATCGGAATGGCTGCGGGTCATGATCGGTCGGTCGGGTGGACGGCAAGTCGGTGGCGGATCTTAGCAAGCCAGCAAAGGGCGTGAACGAGTGCCGGCAGCCGGTGCTCAGGCTGTGCTAGATTGCCGGGCTCGGAGAGGTCGGATGAAACGATTTTTGGTGTTGGCGATTGCGGCGCTCGGGTTGCTTGGCCTGGGCTGGTGGGGGTATGCGTTTAATCGGGCGCCTGCTGGTCTGGCCCTGGAGATCGACGCCAAAAGCCAGGATGGCGCAGGCAAGGGATCTGGTGGCTCAGCAGGCAAAGGATCTGGCGATGTTGGCAAGGGGCCCGATGGCGCCGCCAAGGGGCCCGATGGCGCCGCCAAGGGGCCGCGTGGCCCGGTCGGGGTCGAAGCCAGCAGGGTCGAGGTCATGGCGCTGGCCGACGACATCTCGGCGGTCGGCAACCTGCGCGCGAACGAAACCGTTGTCATGAAACCCGAGATCGCCGGGCGCATCGTCAAGATTGGTTTCACCGATGGGGCCCGAGTGCTCAAGGGAGCACCGCTGATCGAACTCGACGGATCGGTTCTGGCCGCGCAGGCCGAGCAGGTGAGAGCCGAACTGAGTCTTGCCAAGACCAGTTATGAGCGCACCGAAGACCTCGCCAAGCGCAATTTCGTGAGTTCGAGCGCACGCGACCAGGCAGCAGCCAACCTGAGAGTTCAAGAGGCGCGCCTCGAACTCGCGCAGGCGCAGTTGTCCAAAACCCGCATCAATGCTCCCTTCGCCGGGGTGCTGGGCCTTCGAAATGTGAGTCTCGGAGATTTTGTCAAAGATGGCGCCGAGCTCGTCACCCTCGAAGATGTGTCGAGCATGAAGGTCGATCTGCGCCTGCCCGAACGCTACCTCGGGCAGTTGCGAAAAGGCCAGGTCATCAATCTCTCGGTGGACGCCTACCCGGGGCGAGAATACAGAGCTGTACTCGATGCGCTGGACGTGCAGATCGACGCCAACGGCCGGTCTGTCCTGGCACGGGGCCGCCTGGCAAATGCCGATGCCAGTCTGCGCAGCGGCATGTTTGCGAAGGCCCGTATCACCCTGAAAGACAAGCCCACCGCGATCGTCGTGCCGGAAGAGGCCATCCTGCCGATCGGAGCGGACAACTTCGTCTATCGGGTCACCGACGGCAAGGCGATGCGCACCAAGGTGCAGACCGGTATCCGCAAGGGTGGTCGCGTTGAAATACTGGCCGGTGTGGAGCAGGGCGATCTGGTGGTCACGGCAGGGCAGCTCAAACTGCCGCGCGACGGGCTCGAAGTCCGGGTGATCGACCCGAATCGGAAAGGGCCGGGTGGGCCGGGTGGGCCGGGTGGGCCGGGCAGCACCGCGCCGCCTGAGCCTGGGCCTGGGCCTGGGCCTGGGCCTGGGCCGGCCAAGTCGGCCGGCTGAGATTCAAGGAGTTCGATCATGGTCCTCTCCGATATCTGCATCCGCCGCCCCGTCTTCGCGACCGTCCTCTCGCTGGTCATCGTGCTGCTCGGACTGGTCTCGTACTCGCGACTGACCGTGCGCGAGTACCCCAAGATCGACGAACCGGTGGTCACGGTCGAGGTCAAGTACCTCGGGGCGTCCGCGGACATCATCGAGTCACAGGTCACCAAGCCTCTCGAAGACTCGATCGCCGGCATCGAAGGAGTCGATGTCCTCACCTCCATTTCGCGAGCCGAACAAAGCCAGATCACCGTCCGCTTCCGCCTGGACCGCGAACCCGACGGTGCCGCAGCCGACGTGCGCGACCGGGTGGCCAGGGTGCGGGCGCGCCTGCCTCGGGAGGTCGACGAGCCGGTGGTCGCCAAGGTCGAGGCCGATGCCAATCCCATCATCTGGCTGGCCTTCTCGAGCGAATCGCGACCGGCGCTCGAGGTGTCCGACATCGCCAACCGCTTCATCAAGCCGAAACTGCAGACCCTGCCGGGCGCCGCCGATGTCCGGATCTTCGGCGAGCGCAAATACGCCATGCGGATCTGGCTCGACCCCGACCGCCTGGCCGGCTATCGGCTGACGCCGGGCGACGTCGAAGACGCACTGCGCCGCCAGAATGTCGAAGTGCCGTCCGGGCGCATCGAGAGCACGCAGCGCGAATTCACTGTGGTCTCGCAGACCGATCTGCAGCGGGTCAGCGAGTTCGAGGATGTGGTGGTGCGCAGTGTCAACGGGTATCCGGTGCGCATCAAGGAAGTGGCGCGGGTCGAACTCGCGCCGCTCAACGAGCGTACCAACGTGCGCTTCAATCGGCGCAACGCCATCTCTCTGGGCGTCATCAAGCAGGCAACAGCCAACCCGCTGACGCTGGCCAAGGCCCTGCGCGCCGAGCTGCCGCGAATCCGAGCCGACCTGCCGC
The DNA here is from genome assembly GCA_043757735.1 of Burkholderiaceae bacterium. GTDB lineage: Bacteria > Pseudomonadota > Gammaproteobacteria > Burkholderiales > Burkholderiaceae_E > Quisquiliibacterium. The sequence continues at coordinate 2,880 of JAYVOV010000630.1, read as the reverse complement.
CGGGCATCACCGTCGACATCGCCAACGACAACACGGTGTTTATCGAGCGTTCCATCGAGTCCGTCTACAAGACGATTCTCGAAGCGGTTGTGCTGGTCGCGCTGGTCATCTTCCTGTTTCTGGGCTCGATCCGCGCGAGCCTGATCCCGCTGGTGACGATTCCCGTCTGCCTGATCGGTTCTTGCGCGATCATGCTGGCCGCCGGTTTTTCATTGAACACGCTCACGCTGCTGGCGCTGGTTCTCGCGATCGGTCTGGTCGTGGACGATTCGATCGTGGTGCTCGAAAACATCTATCGGCATATCGAAGAGGGCATGACGCCGGTTGCTGCCGCATTCCGTGGCGCCCGCGAGGTTGGTTTCGCGGTCATCGCGATGACCCTCACACTGGCCGCCGTCTACGCGCCGGTTGCCTTCACCACCGGGCGCACGGGCCGCCTGTTTATCGAGTTCGCACTGACGCTGGCCGGGGCGGTGCTGGTGTCGGGTTTCGTTGCACTCACCTTGTCGCCGATGATGTGTTCGGTGCTGCTCAAGCACAATCCGAAGCCGAATTTTTTCGTCCGCGGCATCGACCTTATCGTCGGCGCAATGGTACGGTTTTACACCATCGCTCTGCGGTTCACCTTGCGCCAGCGCTGGCTGGTGGTGGCGGTGGGCCTGGTTGTCGGCGGCGCCAGTTATTTTCTGTTCAATGACATCAAACGTGAACTGGCCCCGGTTGAAGACCGTTCGACAATCGTCAGCATTTTCAGCGGGCCCGATGGCGCTTCAGTCGAATATACCCAACGATACGCCCGTGAACTCGAACGAATCCTGGGCACCGTCAAAGAGGCCGACCGGTTGTTCGTGGTGGCGGGTTCCCCGACTGTTTCCCAGGGCATCACCTTCACCCGTCTGGTCGATTGGGACCTGCGCGAACGCCGGGTGCCCGAGATCATCAAGGAGCTTCAGCCCAAGCTGCTGGCGATCCCGGGCGTGCTCGCTTTCGCGGTGGCGCCGGCCTCGCTCGGCCAGTCGCCGCGCGAACGCCCGATCAATTTCGTGGTCCTCACCTCCGATACCCACGAGCGCATGCAGCAGGTGATCGCGCCGATGCTCGCCGAGCTGCAGCGCGATCCACGACTGCAGGGTGTGGACAGCGACCTCAAACTGAACAAACCCGAGATCAAAGTTCGCATCGATCGTGAGCGCGCTGCCGACGCCGGCATACCGGTGGAGTCGATCGGTCGATCGCTGGAGACCTCGCTGGGCGGACGCCAGGTGACCCGCTTCAAGCGCGATGGCGAGCAGTACGACGTGATCGTGCAGGTTGATCCCACCAAGCGCACGACACCTGGCGACATCTCGAACATCTTCGTGCGCGCCAAAGGCGATGCCATGGTGCCGCTGTCGAGCCTCGTCAGTGCCCGCGAGGCGGTGGCGGCGCGTGAGCTCAATCATTTCGCGCAGCGCCGCGCGGTCACCATCACGGCCAACCTGGCGACCGGCACCTCGCTGGGCGAGGCCGTCGATTTCCTGGAGGCGACCGCGCGCAAACATCTCAAGCCTGGTTACGCCATCGACTACAACGGCCAGACCCGCGAGTTCAAACTGTCGTCCTCCGCCTTGCTGGTCACCTTCGTGCTGGCGTTGGCATTTATCTATCTGGTGCTGGCCGCGCAGTTCGAGAGCTTCATCGATCCGCTGATCATCATGCTCACCGTGCCGCTGTCGATGACCGGTGCGCTCGCATTGCTGCAATGGACCGGAGGCACCATGAACGTGTACAGCCAGATCGGTCTGATCACGCTGGTCGGTCTCATCACCAAGCACGGCATCTTGATCGTCGAGTTTTCCAATCAGCTGCGCGACGAAGGCAAGGAGATGTTCCCGGCGGTCATCGAAGCGGCCAGCCTGCGGCTGCGGCCCATCCTGATGACCACCGGCGCGATGGTGCTGGGCGCCGTGCCGCTGGCGATGGCCAGTGGTGCGGGCGCCGAGAGCCGTCGGCAGATCGGCATGGTGATCGTGGGCGGCATGAGCCTGGGCACCGTGCTTACCCTTTTTGTGGTGCCCACCGTCTACACGCTGTTGGCGCGCAAACGCCAGGTGACTGCGCAGGCGGCTGGCAGCCCGGCCGCGGCCGCGCCGGCAGCGCCCATTGCTGCGCCGGTATCGGTGGCGGCAGGCACCGGGGCTGGATCCTGATGAACGAAACGCTGCGTCAGATCATTCTCGATACCGAGACCACCGGACTGACCGTCGATGATGGTCATCGGATCATCGAGATAGGCTGCCTGGAGGTGGTGAACCGCCGCATTACCGGCAACAGCATCCATTTCTACGTCAACCCCGAACGTGCCATCGACGAGGGCGCGCAGGCGGTCCATGGCCTTTCTCTGGACATGCTGCGTGACAAGCCACGATTCGGCGATATCGCGCGCGATGTCCTGGCCTTTGTCGCGCAAGCCGAGGTCATCATTCACAACGCGCCGTTCGATGTCGGGTTTCTCGATGCCGAATTGGCGAGGATCGGTGAAAAACCGTTCAAGTCCCATTGCCGGGTGCTCGACACCCTTGCGCTGGCCCGCGAGCTGCATCCGGGCAAGCGCAATTCGCTCGACGCCTTGTGCGATCGCTACGGCATCTCCAACGCCCACCGCAAGCTGCACGGTGCGCTGCTGGACGCCGAATTGCTGGCCGATGTCTACCTGGCCATGACCCGCGGCCAGGACAGCCTGGAAATAGCGCTGCACGCGGCGCCTGAGCCGGGTGCAGCCGGTGTTGGCCAGCGGCCGTGGCCGCCGCTTGGTCTCCTGGTCGTGGCAGCTGACGCTGCCGAGCACGAAGCGCACAGGCAATTGCTGGGCGCGATCGCCAGGGAGGCGAAAGGTCCTGC
>JAYVOV010000629.1:0-3442 GCA_043757735.1 Burkholderiaceae bacterium | reverse complement strand
TCGACATTCGGCAGCGGCTGGCGGATCACCCACCCAGCCTTTTTCATGTGGACTTCTCTCCAGACGAAACAAATGCCCGCATCGTCCGCAACGGCCGGGGTGTCGCCAACTGGGTGGCGGCAACGCAATAGCGCACTTAGCCACGCAGTAGTGTTTGAACATCTACGTTCACTGGACGTGTCGACGAGGCGGCTTGTTGGGTTCACGCATTCCGACAGTGGAGCTTCAACATCACGGCCTGCGCTGCCGCGCGGCGCGCGGCGTCTTCGCGGCCTCGATCTGAATTGGCACAAATACTGGCGCCGGGTCGACTCGCTTCGCCAACGCTGCCGGCAGCATGCTTGCGGCGTTGTGGCGTTTGCCTATCCACGACCGCAGCAAATTCGCATTGATGCCGTACTACATCGCGTCACCGGCCAGCAATTGCGCCTGGCACAGGCGATCCTGCGCGTCGCGGAATATCGATTGCGCTTATGTGTCGTGCCACACCGACCGATCCGAACTGTTCGACTAGTGTCGAGATGAACGCGCGACGCAACCGTGCGGCCCTCGCAACGGATCTCTTGCAGCGCCTGATATGCGGTCCTGATCAACCATGACTGAAATCTCATCGACGACTTGTATGGACGCAGCGGCCGAGGGCACGCCCGTCACGGCAGACTACGCGCTGGGGGCCGGCGAGCCGTCGTCGGCTCGCGTCCACCTGCACATGCCGGTCGATATTCGAAGCGCATCGCTGGCCGTGCTCGCCGTGCTGGCCTCATTTTTCGCGCTGCATGCCGCCAGCCCGGTCTTTATTCCGGTGCTGCTTGGTCTGGGTGCCAGCTATGCGCTCAATCCGGTTGTTGATAGGCTGGCGCGCTATCGCGTGCCACGGGCGATCGGGGCCGCGCTGCTGCTGGCGGCGATCGCTTCCGGGGCGGCCTGGACGGCCTATTCGCTCAGCGAGGACGCGACGGCGCTCATCGAGTCGTTGCCGGATGCCGCGCAGAAGGTTCACGACGCGGTACGCCTGCAGCGGGGTCAGGCGGAGTCTGCCATCGACAAGGTTCAACGCGCCGCTGCGCAATTGGAGCAAGCCGCTCGTGATAGCGCAGCGCTGCCGACAACGACGGCGCGGGGCGTCACGCGAGTGAGCATCGAGCGGTCTCGGTTCGACATCAAGGACTACTTCTGGTCGGGCACCATCGGCGTCGTAACCTCGATCGGGCAGACGGTGGTGGTCATCTTCGTGGCTTTTTTTCTGATGTGCTCCGGCAATCTCTTTCGCCGTAAGATCGTGAAGATCGCCGGTCCTGCGTTCGCTCAGAAGCGGATCACCGTGCGGGTGCTCGACGAGATCAGCGAGCAGATTCATCGGTACCTTCTGGTCCAGATTTTCACCAGCCTCCTGGTTGGTCTTGCTACCGGCGGGGCCTTCTTCGTGATCGGTATGCAGCACGCCGCCGTATGGGGCGTCGTCGCATTCGTGCTCAATTTCATTCCCTATGTTGGCGCAATCATCGTCACTGCCGGCGCCGCGGTCCTGGCCTTCGTACAGTTCGGCAGTTTGAACATGGCTGTGCTGGCCGGGGGAACGGCGATACTGATTCACATCGCGTCGGGCAATCTGCTCACGCCCTGGCTGACGAGCCACACAAGTCGCTTGAACCCGGTGACGGTGTTCGTCGGTGTACTCGCGTTCGGGTGGCTGTGGGGTATCTGGGGGCTTCTGCTGGGCGTGCCGCTGCTGACATCGGTGAAGGCGGTGTGCGACCGCGTCGAAGACCTCAAACCAATCGGCGAGCTGCTTGGGAACTGATGTGCGCAATGATTCAGTCGAACCCCGTCATTGCCTCTCGACAAAAGACAGCTTCGTGGTCCGGTGCGCATGGCGGTACGAGGTGACCCGCAGTGCGGGCCCAGCCTGCCGCCCCGTTCGCCGAACACGCCGAGAGAGAAAGTGACGTTGGCGGGCCTGTCACCGGAGAGCGCACAAAGCTCACCCATCGTGTGGTTCCCCGATTGATTCAGGTATACGCCGGCAAAGCGATGCGATCTGTACGAGATTGCTCATCAGAACCCGTCAGGACGAACGCTGGCCTTGAGGGGGTGGTTTCGGCATCGCCATCAATGACACGAATGCGATCAAGCTCACGAAGGTCGACAGCCACATCGCGCCTGCGCCCCAGCGATCGAGGCACAGGCCGAACAGCCAGGGCGACAAGGCTTGCGTGACCCGAGCCGGAAACATCAGCAGGCCTTGCCGACGGCCATAGCCGTACGGACCGAACAGCACCAAGGGCAGGGTACCTTTGGCAATCGTGAGGATGCCGTTGCCGCTGCCGTGCAAAACGGCGAACACGGCGGCCGCTGGCGCGCCGAAAATCAGGAGCAGCAGCACGCCGGCGGGATGCATCAATGCGGCAAGTCTGGCCGACAGCAACGGGTGCACATGTCGCAGGAAGCCGAACTCCAGCAGACGCCCAGCCACCTGTGCGGGACCGACCAGTGCGCCGACGGCTACCGCGGCGGCGAGGGTCGCACCGCTCGCCTGAAGCAGCCGTGGCAGATGGGCCGCCATTGCGGTGCTGATGAATCCGGTCACCGCAAAAACCACAGCCAGCAGAAACGCCGAACGCCGCGCACGGGCTTCGTCACCGGCGTCACCGGTGGCGGCCTGCGGCGCGGCCGGCACGTTCAGCGGATCGACTGACGGGTCCGCCAGCCTGTCAGCGAGCGGCGGGTGGCTGTCGGCACCCGGCAGGGCAAGGTTCAACGGCAATCCGAGCAGCAGATGCAGCGCGGCCCAGGTGTAGCAGGTGCCGCGCCAGCCGATCTCGATTTCAAGAAAGACCGACAGCGGCCAGCCGATCGTGCTCGCCAATCCGGCGATCAGCGTGATACCGGTGATGGCATTGCGCGAGTCGCGCCCGTAGAGCCGAACGAGCGTCGCAAACGCTGCTTCGTATAGTCCGCTGCCCATGCCGATCCCGAGCACAATCCAGGCGGCAAATAGTTGCGCCACGTTTTGGGCGCTCGCCAGGCCGATCAGCCCGAGGCAGAAGACGATGTTGGTCCCTGCAAGTACCAGGCGTCCGCCGAAACGGTCGATGGTCCGCCCGCTCCAGGGCCCAACGAAGGCAGAGGCGATCAAGGCAATCGAGAACGCTGCAAACACCGTGGGTGTCGAGACGCCGAGATCCCGGGCCATGGGCGCGGCCAGCAGTGCAGGCAGGTAGTAGGTCGATGCCCATGCCAGTGTCTGCGCTGTGCCGAGAACGGCGATCGTCGCGCCACGCCGCTGCACAGTCACTTCAGACGCGGCAGCATGCTGATGCGGGTATTCAAAGCGGACTCGCCCCGAGCGCCGCCACCGGCCGAAGATGATTGTTGGTCAGCTGCATGTCCTGGTTGCCTTTTTCTCGGGGGGCGGGAGGCAGCAATTGGCCGCAGCGTCTTC
>JAYVOV010000628.1:0-3443 GCA_043757735.1 Burkholderiaceae bacterium | reverse complement strand
CTGGATGCCCGCGCCATGATACAGATCCAGGTATGCCTGGATCTGTCCTTGTTTTTCGGTGCCTTCTTCGTGGATCGGGATCCGAATCTTGCCGCAGGGGCTGGTCATCGCCTTGCTCTTCACGCCGGTGACCTGACCCTCGATGTCGAAATACCGGATCTCCTTGAAATTGAACCGGCGCTCGTAGAAGTCGGCCCACTCTTTCATCCAGATCGGTACCCATCGGATTCTCCCAGACCGCCTTGTTCATGCCGAGCGCCTGATTTGTCGATCGACCATTCAAAAAAGGTGGCTGGACGGAACTGGTTGCCTGCTACGCGATGACCGCCGAGATCGACTACCGGATGCGGATGCGGATGCGGGTGCACGTCGGCGATTTCGAATACTTCTCCCGGTTCTTGCGCGACGAGCAGCTGCGCCGCCTCGTCCGACGCGAAGGGTTCAATTCTGCAGCGACTGCCACATTTCAATGTCGCGCTGAGCGGTCCAGATGCGCGGGTTCTTGATGCCGCTGGCTTCGTCGAAGGCCCGCGAGACGTCGAAGGGCAGGCAATGTTCGTAGATGAACACGCTGCCGAACACCGGATCCATCACCTTGCGTGTCTCGGCGAAGACTTCCTTCAGGCTGCGGCCTGCCGCAACTCCGGCGCGCGCTGTCTGGTACAGGTCGGTCACCCATTTGCGGGTGTAGTCGATGGCTTTTTCGCTGTCGGCCCGATTGGTCATTGCCGGCCCGCGGCCGGGCACCAGTTTCTCGGCGCCCATGGCGCGCAGGCGCTCGAGCGTGGCGGGCCACTCTTCGAGATGGGCGTCCCCGGTGTAGACGCCGGCCATGTATTCGACCAGATCGCCTGAGAAGCAGATCTTCTGCGATGGGATCCAGGCGATGGTGTCGCCGCGGGTATGGCCGGGGCCGATGTGCATCAGCCGGACCTCGAGCTTGCCGAGGTGAAGGATCAGCTCCTTCTCGAACACCATCGTCGGCCAGGTCAGCCCGGGCACGGACTCTACCCCCGCGAACAGGCGCGGGAAGCGTTCGATCTCCGACTTCATGTCGGCTTCGCCGCGTTCAACGATCAGATCCCAGGTGCCCGTCGAGGCAATGATCTCGGTGGCCCCTTCCTTGAAGTAGGCCGATGCGCCCAGCACCCGCACCGCGTGGTAGTGCGAGAGCACCACATACTTGATCGGTTTGTCGGTGACGCTGCGGATGTTGCGGATCAGGTCCTGCGCCATCACGGGTGTTGCGGTGGTGTCGATCACCATGCAGCAGTCGTCGCCGATGATCACGCCGGAGTTCGGGTCGCCCTCGGCGGTGTAGGCGTATGCGTTGGGCGAGAGCTGGATGAACTCGGTTTTTTTCTCGGTGAGGTCGGCTTTCGAGGCGAACTGTTTGCTCATAATTTTGTCCTCATCATCTTGCTCGGGGAAGCCGGGCATTATCGCTGGCAGGGCAGGGGGTCGCAACGCCAGCAGCCCCCCAGGATTCAACTCCGACAGACGCCCAGGATCCCAGGCCGCCCAGGCTCCCAGGCTCCCAGGCCGCGCAGGCTCCCAGGCCGCGCAGGCTCAGGTCGAGCGCAAGCTCGCCGAATTCTTCGTAGCTCATGGCACCGTCGGGCTGCAGCCAGGCAAAGGTGAAATTGAGCATGCCCAGCAGCGCCATGGTCACCGGGGTTCGATTGCCGGCGGTCACGCGATCGGGAAACGCCTCGGCGAGCGTCGTGGCCACCGCATCGACCACCGCGCGCTGCTGCGCGACGATCTGGTCGTGCTGGGCCGCCGGCAGAAACTTCACGTCATTGATGAGCGCTGCGTGAAAGGCCCGCGATCGACGGTATTCCGGCATCAGCGCCCGGACGATCGCCGCCCAGCTGGCCGAGCCCGGGGCCGCGTCGCGGCGGGCAGCCGACACGATATCGAGCAGCTTGGCGGTGTGGCGGTCGAGCGCCTCGAAGAGCAGCGCCTCCTTGCTCTCGAAGTAGTGATACAGGCCGGCCTTCGAGGTGCCGCAGGACTGCGCGAGCTGAGCCATCGAAGCGCTGGGGTAGCCGATCCGCGAAAACGCCTCGACCGCGTGCTGCAGGATCAGGTCGCGCTGGGTGTCGTAGCCGGCCGAGCGCGGTCGCGCCATCGCTGCGCGCCCTCAGCGTTCGTCGTAGCTGATTACCACCCGCGCGCTCACCGGATGGGCTTGGCAGGTGAGCACGAAGCCGCGCAGCAGTTCGTGCGCTTCGAGCGTGAAATTCTTGTCCATCCGGACTTCGCCTTCGAGTACGCGGGCTCGGCACGTGCAGCAGACGCCGCCCTTGCACGCATAGGGCAGATTCGCGCCGGCCGCCAGACCGGCGTCAAGGATGACCACGCCTTCAAAGGGCACGCGCAGCCGGCGTTCCTTGCCATCGACGATCAGCATCACATCGGCACGCGGCGAATCGTCGGCCAGCGCTGGTGGCGCAGTGACAGGAGGGGCCGCCGGGGTGCCGAATCGCTCGATGTGTATGCGCGTTCGCGCCACGCCCGCGCGCAGCAGCGCGGCTTCGGCGGCGTCCATCATCGGTGCCGGGCCGCAGATGAAGGCCTCGTCGATGGTGTCGGCGGGCACCAGCGTGCGCAGCAGTTCGGTGCAGCGGGACTCGTCGAGCAATCCTGAGAGCAGGTCGATTTCCTGGCCTTCGTCGGACAGCACGTGGACCAGCCGCAGGCGGTTCATGAAACGGTTCTTCAGCCCCTCGAGTTCTTCGATGAACATGATCGAGGCCACTGTCCGGTTGCCGTAGATCAGGGTGAACTCGCTGGCGGGTTCGTCCGCCAGGATCGTCTTGATCAGCGACAGCATCGGCGTGATGCCCGAGCCGCCGGCAAAGCCGGCATAGTGGCGCCGCAGCGACGCATCGATTGCCGTGAAGAAACGGCCATCCGGCGTCATCACGTCGATCTCGCGCCCCGGGCCGAGATGCTCATTGGCCCAGTTCGAGAATCGGCCGCCGGCCACCCGTTTGATCGCCACGCGGAGCTCGCCGCGCTGGTCGTAATCGGGCACGCCGACACACACCGAGTAGGAACGTCGCAACTCTTCGCCGTTGATCTGCTCGCGCAGTGTCAGGAACTGGCCCTGGACGAAGCGGTAGGCATCGCGAAGTTCCGCGGGGACGTCGAATGCGACCGAAACCGAGTCGGTGGTCTCGGGACGGACCTCGCGGATGCGCAGTCGATGAAACTGGGGAACGGCCATGATGTGCTTCAGTAGAGTGCTTCAGAGAGGCTTCAGAGAGGCTTCAGCAGGTCTTCAATACGGCTTGAAGTAGTCGAATGGTTCGCGGCAGGCCAGACACCGATAGAGCGCTTTGCAGGCGGTCGAGCCGTGTTCGGCAAGCCGTTCGACCCGTGCCGAGGTGCAGCGCGGACATGCCGGCAGTGCGAGCTCGTCGATGTCTTCGATC
>JAYVOV010000627.1:0-3445 GCA_043757735.1 Burkholderiaceae bacterium | reverse complement strand
CCGGCCAGCGCTTCGGCCACTTCCTGTTGCTGGGCTCTGCCGCGCTGGACCTGATGCGGCAGTCCAGCGAGTCCCTGGCCGGCCGCGTCGCCTACCTGTGGACCATGCTGGCCCACCAGCAAGGCGGTCTGCTGAACCAGGCGCAACTGGGCCGCAGCCTGAGCGTGAGCGCACCCACCATGGCGCGTTATGTCGATTTGCTGAGCGACCTGCAACTGGTGCGCCGGCTTATGCCCTGGTCGGCCAACGTGGGCAAGCGGCTGGTCAAGTCACCCAAGGTCTATGTGCGCGACAGCGGGCTGGTGCACGCCCTGCTGGGCCTGCGCAGTCAGGACGATGTGCTCGGCCACCCGGTGGCCGGGCCCAGCTGGGAGGGTCTGGTGGTGGAAAACCTCGTCCGCCACCTGCCCGCCGGCAGCAAGCCCTGGTTCTACCGCACTCACGAGGGCGCAGAGATCGACCTGCTGATCGAGCGCGGTGGCCGGCCCGAGATCGCCATCGAAGTCAAACGCTCCACCGCACCTTCTGCGGACCGCGGTTTTGGCATCGCCTGCGACGACCTGGATGTCCTCCAGCGCTGGGTGGTCTACCCCGGCACTGAACGCTTCCCGCTGCGCCAGGGCGCGCAAGCCATAGGGCTGGCGGAGCTGTCAGCGTTGCTTGCGGCCGGTGAACCGCCCGCACGACCGGTGTCTTTGCCCAGTTGCACACCTGCGCCTTGAACCTGCTGCGCCAAGCCGGACACCACAACATCTTGGCCGCTTGCCAGATCGTCTGTGAACGGCCTGGAGGGGTTCTGTATTTCCAACGAGAAATGAGCCCGACGGCGCACGATCGAGGCGAAAGCGTTTGGCAGGTTGATCATCACAAGGATGGTGATCAACAGTGCGCAGCTGACTCGGCTGGTGGCGCGCTGGGCCAAGAACCGACTGGCGGCGTTGCCACTGGCCAAGCGTTACCGTGCCCTGGCGGCACCCTTTGTTCGCAAGTACAGCGCGAACGACATCGAGCCGCTCGTCGAGATGGATCGCGCCAATGAGGACGTCTGCGGCCCGGCCATCGTGCGCATCGACACCGTGCACCAAGGCGACCTCGATGGCATCAAAGGCGTGTACCACATCACCTGCGTCGACTGCGTGAGCCAGTGGCAGGTGATGGCCTGCGTGCAGGCTATCAGCGAGGCGTACCTGCTGCCCATGCTGGCCTTGATCATGGAGCAATTCCCCTTTGTGATCGAGGGGTTCCACTGCGACAACGGCTCCGAATTCATCAACGGCAAAGTTGCCCGATTGCTGGAAAAACTGCGCATCGAGCAAACCAGATCACGCCCGCGCCAGAGCAACGACAATGCCCTGGCCGAGAGCAAAAATGCCAGCGTCGTGCGCCAAGCATATGGGCTGCAGCCACATCCCCCAACGGTACGCCGCGCCCATCAACGCGTTCTACGTGCACACGTTCAATCCTTGGCTCAATTTGCACCGTTTATGCTGCCGACAAGCCAGTCGGCGGCAAAAAAACTTCATCGAACGCAAAGTGCCTGCCCTTCCCAAGGACTACATCCCCCGCGGCAGTCCTGCGCGCGCAGCGGCATGTGCAGCACTCGATCACGACACTGCGACTCAGCCTGAGCTATGCACTGATCGCCCGTCTCGACCTTGATCGATCCTTGGTCCAGTCGCGCGCCAACGCGCTACTTTCGCTACTGCATGGACAACTGGGGCAATACCCCCGAAAAGCACGAGGGCGTACAGACTTACCTTGCACGTAACGGCTTCACGCCCGCCCCAATCAGTATCTGGTTCTACGATACCGAGTTCCTGGCACCGCATTGGCGCGCGCTACAAACGGGTGACGCAGAAGGCTTGGCCCGGATTCGACGCGCCTACGTCGACACGGCTGTCAACCAACTACGCGTCCAAGCCGCGGCCGCCCGGGCGATCTTTGGGCGGGACCCTGCACACATTTGGCTGATTCATGGGGCACCGTTGGCGGCCGACTGTCTTGATGCCATCCTTCAGAGGTTTCTCGCCGCAGGCGTTGAGTTCATCTCCCTCGAGGAGGCCATGGCCGACCCGATGAACAATGAGGCCGTTCCGGTCATCACGCCGCGCTTTCTGAACCAAGTCCAGAAGTGGGCGCTCCTGAAAGGCGTGCCCATCGAGGACTGCCCACCGGTAATTCTGGCCGAGATCGATCGAATCTCACCGTTACCCGGCCACAGCACACCCGAAGTCATGGGGAGAGTGTTTCGAGCAATCTCCGACAGCGTGGGCGGAGAGTTCTTTTCCAAGATCTACTAGCACCGCCGCAGAGCGATGCCCAACGAATAAGCTTAGATCGTGCGAGCGAAGCGGAGCCACGATCTAAGCCGGGCAAGTGGTGCTCACGCTCAAGACCGCTTGGCCCGATGGCACCACGCACCTGGTGATGTCGCCGCTGCAGTTCATGCAGCGGCTGGCCGCGCTGGTGCCGCGGCCGGCCTTGGCCGCGAGGCAGAACTTGCGGTGGAACCCGTGCACCCGCGCGGTACGCCGCTCGACGAAATGGAAGGCCGGATTCCAGATCAGCGAGCCGAAGCCGAACACCCACACGCGTTCCGGGTTCGGCGAGCGCGCCAGCATCTCGCCGATCTGACGCGTGCGCTTCTGGTCGGTCATGAATTTCGCGCCGGGGCCGAGCAGCTTGGTGGCGCAGACCCGCAACGTGCCGTCGAGGATGCTCTCGCCACGCCGTCCGATTTCGCGGCCGAGAAAGGGATGTTCGCATTGGGGAACGCCCGCATCGCGCCAGTGCCCGCCTTCCTCAGGGAACCGCTTTGCGCGGGATGCGCGCCGTCCCGCGACCGGGGACGGCGGCGAGCTCGGACTCGGCCTGGTCGAACTCACGCTCCCCCTCCCCTGCCCTCGCCCGCCTCCCACCCGACTGCGGGAATGCACCTTGCGGTGCGTCTTGACCCGCCCGGCAAACTTCGTAGACCGCGCAGGAGATTCGACCGCCCCGGTTCCCCTCAGCGCGCGCCAGCCCGGTGCGCGCTATCGGACGGTCCCCTCAGGAGTGAACCCATGCTGCGCATTGCCCTGCCCTCCATCGGCGCCGCGTTGCTCGCGCTCGCCGGCCTCGGCTTCGTGACCACCGCCCAGTCCCAGGCCCCCGCCCGGCCGCCGATCGCCACCACCAAGGTGCCCGGCACGGACAACGTCTACGTCTTTCGCAACGGCGCCCACCAGTCAATGTTCATCGTGACCGCCGACGGCGTGATCGCCACCGACCCGGTGGCCTACGGCCGCCCGACCGGCGGGCAGTCCTACGTGGACGAGATCCGCAAGGTCACCGACAAGCCGATCAAGTACCTCATCTACAGCCACCACCATTTCGACCACATCGCCGGCGGCAAGGCCTTCAAGGACGCCGGGGCCACCGTCGTCGCACACCGGCGCGCGCAGGA
>JAYVOV010000626.1:0-3455 GCA_043757735.1 Burkholderiaceae bacterium | reverse complement strand
AGATTGGCACCGTCGCCGGTCTTGCCCAGTTCGCGGAAAAAATGGAAGCCATCGGCAAACTGGACGGCAGGCCACCATTGACCCTGGCAGGCAGGCAGGTCGGTACAGGCCAGGGCGGCGTAATTGGTGCTCACCCACCCGCCCAGCGCAATCTGCAGCACGATGGCGACCAAGGCAACGCGCGCTGGCCAGAACAAGTTGGCGACCGGCTCGGCATCGATGTAGCGGGGCGCCGGACGCTGGCGAAGCCAAAGCCACAACAGAAGACTGAAGGTCAGCATGCCGCCAAGCAGGTGACCGGTGACGATCGACGGTTTGAGCAGCAAAGTGACGGTCCACTTGCCGAACAGCCCCTGCATGACCACCACCGCGAGCAGGCCGAACGCGAGCAGTGGCGACTGCCGCAAAGCGGCACGCCGCGCGAATGCATACCCAGCCAGAAATACGATCACCAGGCCTAGAAAGGTGGCGATATAGCGGTGAATCATTTCGCGCCAGGCCTTGCCCAGAGAAACCGGGCCGTGTTCGCCGCCCTGATCCTGCACCGCCTGGGCAATCTTCTCGCCAGCACGCGTTGGCGTGAGGTGACCGTAACAGCCGGGCCAATCGGGGCAACCGAGCCCGGCGTCGGTCAGCCGAACCCAGGCGCCGAGCATGATCAGGCACAAGGTGAGTACCAGAGCGAACCCGAGCACCCGCGACATCAGTCGCCGAGCCATCTGGCCTTCGGAGGATGTGGCCAAAGAAAGAGCGGAACTCATGACAACACCCTGCTGAGGTTGAAGTAGCTGGTCTGGCGCATTGTTCAACCGACCCTGGAGGCCCGCAGGAGCTTGGCGATATCCTTTTTCATGCGGCTCGGATCGGCGTCACCCGGAAAGCGCATCATCACGTTGCCCAGCGGGTCGATCACGTACAAGGCCGGCTCGCCAGCTGGCAGGGGCGCCAGCACGGCCGACACAGCAGCGGCGTCGACCCGCAGCACCCGAAGTCCTTCGTGCTCGGACAGCAGCGCTCTGGCCGGCGTCGTGCCATCGGTGAAGATGATCGCACGCTCGATCCGGTCGCGGTCTTTGCCGGTGGTCAGGCGGACCTGGCGCATCACATACAGGCGCTGTGCGCAGACCGGGTCGCAGCCGTCGCTGGCCAAGGTGACCAGCACCCACTTGCCGAGAAAGCGTTCCATGGTGCCGGCAGCGCCATCGGACCCGGTGACAGCCAGCGCGGCGGCCGGCCGCGGCGGAGTGACCAGTTCGCCGTAGTTGGTGCGGCCGTCCGGCTTGATCAGGTAGTAGGTGGTGTAGGACGCAATGACAGGCGCGGCGCAGACCGCGAGAATCGCCAGCAGCTTGATCCGGGTGCGTCGGCGCACGACCGGATCGAACGGCACAATGCCAGCCTCGGGCGCGACAGATTGCGGGCTGGCAGCAGCGGGAACGGAAACTTCAGGCGATCTGGTCACGAACTTTTCTCGAATCACGGCGGATGAGGTACGCCAGGTAGATCGTCACGGCAGCGGCGGCAGCGGCCATGACGAACCATTGCAGTGCGTAGCCATGGTGCTTGTCGACATCGCTGCCGGCCGTTCGCCACTCGCGTACCAGCCCGTCTGCGATCGGCAAGACATTCGACTGACGAACGACGAAGGGCTGCAACGCCAACCCGGACCAAGCCTGGTATACCGCCGGATCGAGATTCTGCCAAAGCCGCTCGCCAGGCTTCGGCGCAGGCGCCGCTTTCAATTCGAGGGTTCGGGGCAGACCAGGTTCGACGGTCCCGGTGATCTCGACAATTTGATCGGGAGTGGGCACTACCGGCAGCCGATTGCGATCCTGAATATTTCGAGCGATCCAGCCACGCAGCACCAGTACGTGCAGTCGTGATGCTTCGATTCTAACTGGTGTCAGGACGTGAAAACCGGCCACCCCGTTGTGAGTGCGGTTGTCGATGTAAAGGGTCCCTTCGGGCACGAAGCGGCCGCGCAGCACGACAGCAGCGCCGGCCAAGGCTGCGGGTTCGAGGCGCCGGGCGCCCACCAGGATCGGGGCTGATCGGGTCGCGCGATCGAACTGCGCCTGCAACAGCGTTTTTTCGGCCGCGCGACGCATCTGCCACTGGCCAAGCGAGAAAGTAACGGCGGTCACCGCAGCCATGGCAGCGACCGCCAGCCACCGCCCGCGCTGGGCGCCGCGCTTGGGGCTAGAATCAGTCCCCATGAAATGGCTCGTGATGATCGCATTCGCCCTGATATTGGGCAGCCTGGCGTCGGCAATGGTCTACCTGATCCGCGACCGCGGCCGCACACGCAATGTGGTGCGCGCGCTGGGGTTCCGGGTGGGATTCTCGATCCTGCTGTTCCTGCTGATCCTGTTCGCCAACTGGATGGGCTGGATTCACAGCACTGGTATCCCGATCCGCACCGGCGGCTGAGGCGAGCGCGTCAAAATAAAAATGGCTGCCACCCGGCAGCCCGCCCTTTCCGGCCTGCAGCGGGACCGGTCGATTTAGAGCCAGTAGACAATGATGTACAGCCCCAGCCAGACCACGTCGACGAAGTGCCAATACCAGGCGGCGGCCTCGAACGCAAAATGGTGCTCTGACGTGAAGTGACCGTTGAGGATGCGAATCAGCACCACGGTCAGCATGATTGCCCCGACGCACACGTGAAAACCGTGGAAGCCAGTGAGCAAAAAGAAGGTGGAACCGAAGATACCTGAGGACAGCTTCAGGTTCAGGTCCTGGTAGGCATGCGCGTATTCGAAAGCCTGCAGGGACAGAAAGATGGCGCCGAGAATCACGGTGACCAGCAGCCAGAACTTCAGCGCACCGCGATGGTTGTCCTTCAGGGCATGATGGGCAATGGTCAGGGTCACACCGGAGGTCAGCAGCAGCCCTGTATTGATGGTGGGAATCGGCCAGGGGCCGATTGTCTGGAAGGCCTCGATGACACCTGCCGGGCCGAGATTGGGCCAGGCAGCGGTAAATCCGGGCCACAGCACCATCTTGTGGTCGAGGTCACCGAGCCAGGGCATCGAGATGACGCGGGCATAAAACAGCGCGCCGAAGAAAGCGCCAAAGAACATCACCTCCGAGAAGATGAACCAGCCCATGCTCCAGCGAAACGAGAGGTCGACGCGCTCGTTGTAGCTGCCGGCCTCGGACTCATGCGCGACCGTCGCGAACCAGCCGAACATCATGTAGATCAGGATGGTGAATCCAACGAGCACGAGCCACGGACCATAGGCAGCCTCGTTCACCCAGCCGGCTGCACCCAGGCCGGAAAACAGCAGCGCAACCGCCCCGACCGCCGGCCACTGCGAAGGGTTGGGAACGAAGTAGTACGGCGCGGCGCCGTGTGCGGTGGCACTCATTGGATTTCCCCCTCTTGAAGACTCGAACAGTATTGTCTGTCTTGAAACGAATTGGTCATGACGTGTGCGTCTTGAAACAGGGCC
>JAYVOV010000625.1:0-3464 GCA_043757735.1 Burkholderiaceae bacterium | reverse complement strand
AGCAGGACGGCATGGTCGCGGCCCTCGCGGCCCTGGCAACACGCCATCCGCAGTTGCGCCTGATCGCGAATCGCGGCTTCGAGATCCTGCCGCGCACGCAACACTGGCTGTCTGCCGTTGCCGCCGAGTCCCTGTTCGGCCGCTGGAACGCCGGCGCGCGCACCTACGAAACAGTGCCCGAAGAAGACCGCCGATGGCTGCTCGGGCAATTCGCCAAAGTTCACGAGGCAGGTCTGCCGACCATCGCGATCGACTATGCCGATCCGCGCGACCGCGACGCGATGCGCGACATCGCAAGGCGCATCTCGGCGCTGGGCATCACGCCCTGGGTCAGCGACGGCGCGCTCTCGATGGTGGGCATCGGCACGCTCGAGGTCATGCCGCGGCGTGTGCTGGTGGTGCACGACGCCAGCATCGACGGCGAAGCCCACAGCAGCCCGGCGCAACGGGCAATCGTCATGCCGGTGCAGTACCTGGGCTACCGCGTCGATCTGCTGGACATCACCCGCGAGCGTCTGCCGGAGGGCATTCTGGCGGACCGTTACGCAGGCGTGGTCGCCTGGCTGGAATCTTCCGAGTCCGGCGAGAACGCCTCCTGGACCGAGTTCGCCACCCGTCTGCTCGACCAGAAAGTGCCGCTGGCCTTGTTCAACACACCGGGTTTTTCGGTGAGCGGCCGGCTCGGTGCGCGGATGGGGTTCAAAAGCTTGGACACCCGGCTGATCGCACCGCTGTCGATCGCCGACCGCGATCCGATGATGGGATTCGAATGGGCGCCACGCCCGGTCCGGCAAAGTGTTCTGGCATTGCAGGCGCCTCCCGGTTCGCGCTCGCTGCTCAGGCTGCGCGATGCGCGTGGCCAGGAGATCGACGGCGCAGCCATCACCCCGTGGGGCGGCTTCGCGTTCCGTCCGTTCACGCTCGAAATCCTGGGTGGCGAGAACTACTCACGCTGGGTGGTGAACCCGATCGAATTCGTGCGCCAGGCGCTGCGCCTGCCGGCGATGCCGGTGCCTGACCCGACCACCGAAACCGGCCGACGGCTGCTGATGATCCACGTCGACGGCGACGGTTTCCCGTCGATCGCCGAAGTGCCCGGTGCGCCCTACGCGTCAGAAGTGATGCTGCGCGATTTCATCGAGCGTTACCCGGTGCCGCACACGGTGTCGGTGATCGAGGGCGAAATTTCCGAGCAAGGTCTGTTCCCCGCCATCTCGTCCAAGCTCGAGGCAATCGCCCGGCAGATCTTCGCCCTGCCCCAGGTCGAGATCGCGAGCCACTCGCGTTCGCATCCGTTCCAATGGCGCGCGATCACCCAGGGCAAGACCGATCAGGACTACGCGCTGCGCCTGCCTGGCTACACGTTCGACCTCGCCAGCGAAATCATCGGGTCGGCTGCGTATATCGATCGGCGCCTCGCCCCGCCTGGCAAAAAAACGGCGGTGTTCCTCTGGACCGGCGACTGCGTGCCGCCAGCACAGGCGCTGCGCATGGCCTGGGAGGGCGGACTGCTGAACATGAACGGCGGCGACACCATCGCGACGCTGCGCAATCCCACGCTGTCTCTGGTCTCGGCCATGTCGATTCGCAAGGACGGCTGGCTGCAGATCTATGCGCCGAACCAGAACGAAAACGTCTACACCAACCACTGGACGGGGCCTTTTTTCGGCTTCGAGCAGGTCATCGAAACTTTCGAGATCACCGAAACGCCGCTACGCCTGAAGCCGATCAATATCTATTACCACACCTATGCCGCGAGCAAGGGCGCCTCGATCGCCGCGCTCAAGCGCGTCTACGACTGGGCGCTGGCGCGGCCGGTGCACCCGGTGTTCGCGTCTGAATACATTCGCAAGGTGCTCGATTTTGAAGACATGGCGATTGGGCGCGAACTGGTCGGCGCCGGGCGCTGGCGGATCGTCGGCAATGGCGACCTGCACAATGTGCGCCTGCCGACCGGGATGGGCGCGCGCGTCGACGTGGCGGCCAGTGAGTCGGTGCTGGGCTGGCTTGCCGGACCGGGTGGCGACTACGTTCACCTGGGGGCGGCGCAGGCCTGGCTGGCACTCGCGCCAGCGCCCCTGGCACGGCCGCGCGGCCGTGTCGAGGTGGTCTCGGCCAACGGCCGGCTCGAGGCGCTGCCGGCACAAGGCGCCGCCCTGCGCCTTCGGTTCACCGCGACAATCGCCGGTGACCTGCTTCTGGCTCATGATGAGCGTTGCGTTACGACCGTAAACTCTCAACAAATCAATGGGAAAGTGCTCGAAAGTTCAGAAATCGCATTAAACTCGCGCGGTCATGTCGTCCAGTACCCGATCGCGCTTGCGGCTGCCCGAAACGGGGCCGTGGTATCAGTCCGCTGCTGACCATCGCCGTCAGCGGCTGTTTCATGCCGGTGTCGTGCCGCTGTTCGCAGCCGCCCTCATGCTGGTCTTCGTGCTCGCGTTCCCCAGCCAAGACCTTTTCAACAAGCTCGCCCGCGCCGAACGCTCTGATCTCCTGACCATTTCTTACCTGCGGGCCTGGCTGTCGGCAAAGCCTGACGACTGGGGGCTGCACCTCACCCTCGCCAGGCACCTGACGCTGATCGGCCGCTATGACGAGGCGCTCGACGCGCTGGCTCGTCTGCGCGGCGGCGAGCGTGAACTGCAGCGCGCCGCCGAGCATCAGCGCATGGTGATCCTCGAGCGCAAGGCCTGGGCACTGCCCGAGGGCAGCCCGGTGCGCGCCGAATTGTTCGCCGAACTGGCCCGCACGATGCGGGCACGCGGCGCCGGCAGCCGGACCGCGCAGGCCCCCGGCGGGCTGATCGAACAGGCGATGGGCATCGATGATCCCCGCCTGGCCATCGACCTCCTGCGGGACCAGGTGAACGACCCACGCGTGATTCAGCCGCACGGCTGGTTTGCCAAAATGGCCGTGCTGGCGCTGGGCCAGGGCGAACCGCATCTGGCCGCGCAATGCTATTGGCGAGCCTTCGACGGTGCCAGCGACAGCGCCGAGCGCCGCGGCTACCTGCGCGCAGCCATGCGGGCAATGCGTTCCGCCGACCGTGTGCGCGAGTTCCTCGACGAGGTCGAGCCTCGGCTCGCGCTGGCCGGTCCGGATCGCGCGCTTTACGACGAACTGGTCCGGCTGGCGCTGTCCGCCCAGCGCCAGGATCTCGCCGAACAATGGGCCCGCGCCATGCTGCGGTTTTCGATGCTGCAGCAATGGCTGGCGAACGCTCGTACACAGGTGGGACCGGACGGATCGGCGCTGGCGCGCACAGGCTCACCCGAATACGGCGCCGCCATCGTAACGGTGCGTGACCGCGCGGCCAAGCCCCGTCTGCCGGCAGACAAGAAGACTGATCAAGCCGCCGGCAAGGCGGGGCGCAAGAGCGCGGACAAAGCGCGCGACAAGACCGCGCGCAAGCACCCGCTGGCTTCGCCAGCGCAGCCGGTCGCGGTGAATGCGCGAGTCGC
>JAYVOV010000624.1:0-12977 GCA_043757735.1 Burkholderiaceae bacterium | reverse complement strand
TTTGTGCCAGCGCGGCCGCGCGCTCGGCATCGCCATCGGCGTAGACCAGCACCTTGGTGCCCATGTCGGGCGTGTCGCCCCAGGGGAAGCCATGAATGGGCGAGATCGAGACGATACCGTCGCAGCCCTCCAGCGCCCGGATGCGATCGACGAAACCGCGCATCGGTTCGCGGCTGGTGTGCAGCATGGAGATCATCTGGCAATCGAAAACCGCCGGCACCGGTCTGATCTCGCCGGCCGCGGCGCGCGCGCACAGATTCACGAGTTCTTCGCCGCGTTCGAACACATCCGTGTGCGGATATTCCTTGAACGCGATGATCAGACTGGCGTGCTCGACCATCGCCTGCGACAGGTGCGTGTGCGGATCGATCTCGAGACCGATGATCGCCTCGGGGCCCGCCAATGCCCGGGCGCGACGCAAGATATCGCCCTCGCAGTCGTCGTAGCCATCGGCGACCATGGCGCCGTGCATGCCCAGCAGCACGATCTGCACCGGCAGTGCGGCTTGCAGGTCGGCCAGCAGTTCATCGCGCAGCGCCTCGTAGGCCACGCGTGTGGTCGGGCCGGCCGGATTGGCAAACGCGACCAGACCTTCGATCAGCGTCCAGCCGCGCGCCGGCGCCTGCTTGCGTGCGGCCCACAAGGGGCCGGCAACAAACTGCGGTGAATCGGGGTGTTTACCGGCCGGGAAATAGCAGGCTTCGCGGTAGGAATCGAGCCCGGTCGGGATCGGCGAAAAGGTATTGGTTTCGGTGCCGAGCGACCCCGCAAAAACCCGCATCTGAATGCTCCTGTGTCAGGCGCTCGCCGCGACCGCGGATTGCGCGCCGCCGAACTTGAAATGGCGGCCCGGTGCGGCCTCGAAGAGCGACCGGGTGTACTCGTGCCGGGGCGCGCCAAACACCTGAGTGGCCGAGCCGTACTCGACGATCAGGCCCTTCGACATGACCGCCACCTTGTCGCAGATCTGCGCCGCCACGCGCAGGTCGTGGGTGATGAACAGCACGGCGAGATTGAGCGAATGGCGGATCTCTTCGAGCAGCATGAGCACCTGCGCCTGCACCGAGACGTCGAGTGCCGACACGGCCTCATCGGCGATCAGCACCTGCGGCTCCATCGCCAGGGCGCGGGCAATGCAGATGCGCTGGCGCTGGCCGCCCGAGAACTGATGCGGGTAACGATCGAGCGACTCAGGATCGAGCCGCACCAGTTCCATCAGCTTGCGGGCGCGGCCCAGCGCTTCGGCAGCCGAAGCGCCGTAGTTCATCGGACCTTCGACGATCGCCTCACCCACCGTGCGGCGCGGATTCAAGGAGCGGTAAGGATCCTGAAAAATGATCTGGATCTTGCGCCGCAGTTCGCGCAGGCGCCCGGCCGGCATGGTTGCGATGTCGGTGCCGTCGAGCACAATCTTGCCGGCGGTGGGATCAATCAGGCGGGCCACACAACGCGCCACCGTCGATTTGCCGGAGCCGGACTCGCCGACGATGCCCAGCGTCTCGCCGCGGCGGATGTCGAACGCAACATCCTGAACGGCGTGAACCAGCCGGCCGCCGCCAAACAGGCCGGCCTTGCCGTAGGTCTTGATCAGGCCCTCGGCGCTCAGCACCACCCGGCCATCGCCGCCGGCCACCTGCGCGCGCACCGGCGGATCGTGGCTCGGCACCGACGCGATCAGCATCTTGGTGTAGGCATGCTGGGGCGCAGTGAGGATCTGCCGGGTAGGCCCCATCTCGACCAGTTCGCCGTGCTTGAGCACCGCAACCCGATCAGCGATCTCGGCGACCACGCCGAAGTCATGGGTGATGAACAGCACGCCTGTGCCACGCTCGCGCTGCAGCTCCTTGATCAGCTTGAGGATCTGCGCCTGCGTGGTCACGTCCAGCGCGGTCGTGGGCTCGTCGGCGATCAGCAGCGACGGCCCGAGAATCAGCGCCATCGCGATCATGATGCGCTGGCGCTGGCCACCCGAGAGCTGATGCGGGAAAGAGTCATACATGCGCGCTGGATCGGGCAGGTGAACCTGCTCGATCATTGCGACGATCCGGGCCTTGCGCTCGCTGGGCGACAACTCGGTGTGCTCGCGCAGCACTTCGTCGATCTGGTCGCCGCAGCGCATCACCGGGTTCAGCGCAGTCATCGGCTCCTGGAAGATCATGCCCATCCGGGTGCACCGCAGTTCGCGCAGACGCTGCTCTGTGACGCCAACCAGGTCTTCGCCATGCAGCGCGATCCGGCCGGATTTCACCGGCAGGTTCTTGGGCAGCAGACCCATCGCGGAGAACGCGATCACCGACTTGCCTGACCCGGATTCACCGACCAGGCAGACGATCTCGCCCGGTGCGACCGTGAAACTGACATTGACGACGGCATCGGCACGGTCGCTGCCCTTGGGCAGCCCGATGCGCAGACCGCGGATCTCGAGCACCGGCTCCTGGCCAGACGAAGCACCGTCGGCGGGCGCGGCACCGTTGCGCGGCGCGGCGCTGCTGGCGGGTGATGCAGCGGCGCTCATTTCAAAGCCTCTTGGACATGCGCGGATCGAGGGTGTCACGCAGACCATCGCCCAGCAGATTGATCGCCAGCACGGTCAGGGTCAGGAACATGCCGGGATACAGGATGTTGTGCGGGAAGATCTGGAATACGGTGCGGCCCTCGGCCATGATGTTGCCCCAGGTGGGCGTCTCGGGCGGGATGCCGACGCCGAGGAAAGAAAGAATCGCTTCGAGCAGAATGGCCGCGCCCGCGATGAAGGTGGCCTGCACGATCAGCGGTGCGATGGTGTTGGGCAGCACATGACGCCACAGCACCTTGGCGACAGGCGTGCCGACCGAGATTGCGGCCTCCACGTAAGGCTCCTCGCGGATCGACAGCACGATCGAGCGCACCAGGCGCACCACCCGTGGCACCTCTGGAATCGTCACCGCCAGGATCACGGTGAAGAGGCTGGCGCCCGACAGCGACACCAGCGCGATCGCCAGCAAAATGGCCGGTATGGCCATCAGCCCGTCCATCACCCGCATCACCACGCCATCGAGCCAGCGGAAATACCCGGCCACCAGTCCGATGAACAGACCGATCGCCACCGAGATCGCCGAAACCGACAAGCCCACGATCAGCGAGACCCGCGCGCCATAGACGACCCGCGCGTAGATGTCGCGGCCCAGGCTGTCGGTGCCCATTACAGCGTTGCGGGTGACCTTGTTGCCCTCGTCGTCACGGGTGGTGGTTTCATAACCGGGCAGTTTGTTGCGGTTGCTCGGGTTGATTGCGGCTGGATCGGCCGAACTGAGCAGCGGCGCCGCCAGGCCCATCAGCATGATCGTCAATACCAGCACGCCACCGATCAGCACACTGGTGTTCTTGAGCAGGCGGCGCACGACGCCAGGTTTGACGACGACAACCGCGGGCGCCTCGATGGCGGAAGATGCTAGTGCGGACATGGTCGCGGGCTCAGTAGCGAATACGCGGATCGAGCACCGTGTACAACAGGTCGATCGCGAGGTTGATCAGCACGTAGGCGAATGAAAACAGCAGGATCACCGCCTGCACCGTGGGGTAATCGCGCGCCAGCACCGCATCGACGGTCAGGCGGCCAAGCCCCGGAATGTTGTACACACTTTCGGTGACCACCACACCGCCCAGCAACGTGGCAATCCCGATGCCGATCACGGTGACGATCGGCACTGCGGCATTGCGCAGCGCATGAAAGACCAGCACCCGCAGATTGGGCAGACCTTTGGCCCGCGCCGTGCGCACGTAGTCTTCGTTGAGCACCTCGAGCACGCTGGTGCGGGTCATGCGTGCCAGCAGCGCGATGTACACGATGGCCAGTGTCGCCGAGGGCAGCAGCAGGCGATGCAGAAAACCCCAGAACCCCTCTGACAGCCGCTGGTACCCCTGCACCGGGAACCACCCGAACTGCAGCGAGAACACCAGAATGAACACATAGCCGACAACAAACACGGGCACCGAAAAACCGATCACCGACAGCCCCATCACCGCCCGGTCGATCCACGACCCCTGGCGATACGCGGCTATCGTGCCCAGCGGCACAGCCGTCAGGGTGGCCAGCACGATGGTGAGCACGGCCAGGGCCAGCGTTGGTTCGAGCCGGTCGCTGATCAGCGAGGCAACCGTCTTTTTGTAGAAGAAGGACTCGCCGAAATCGCCCTGCAGCACATTGCCGAACCAGATCGCGAACTGCGTCACGACCGAACGGTCGAGCCCGAGCTTGGCGCGAATCGCCGCGAGATCGGCAGCGGTGGCGGTTTCGCCGGCGATCACCGCAGCCGGGTCGCCCGGGGTGAATCGCAGCATCATGAAAACCAGCAGCGCCACGATCAGCAGCACCGGGATCGTGGCGAGAATTCGTCTACCGATGTAGCCCCACATGGGGAACTCCTAGAGAACCACACCACGGCCTGCGACGCGCGCGGCCGGGGTGCCGTCAGCCGGTCTCGCGAAATTTGCGCGAAAACCGGCCGATGCGAGGCTTATTTCTTAGTCACGTTCCAGAATGCGATCACGGGAGCAGTCACGAAACCGTCGATGTTCTTGCGCAGCACGATCGGTTTTTTCCACTGGCCCAGGTGCACGTGCGTGGGGGATTCGAGGTAACGCATCTGCACCTGTTCGGCGATGGCGCGCTGCTTGGCAGGGTCAGTTTCGCGGGCGAACTGGTCGCGCAGTTTCTCCATCTGTTCGTCGCAGGGCCAGCCCGGCGGCGCCTTGTCGCAGGTGCCGGCCAGGAAGGCCGCGCCGACCGGGTTGAGCACGTCGGCGGCGACCCAGGAGGTCATGAACGCGTTCCAGCCGCCGGCGCTGGGTGGGTCTTTTTTCACCCGTCGCGCGACCACGCTCTGCCAGTCCATCGATTGCATGTCGACCTTGAATCCGGCCCGCTCCATCAACGATTTGGCCACCGGCGCGAGATTGGTCAGCACCTCCAGATCAGTGGAATGCAGCAGCACGACGGGCGTACCGTCGTACTTGGCCTCGGCGAGGATCTCGCGGGCTTTCTTCATGTTCGACTCGAGTTTGTCGGACATGCCCACGGTGCTGGCCAGCGGCGTGTCGCAGATGAACAAGGCCTTGCACACCTGGTAGTACTTGGCGTCGCCGTGCACCGCCTTCAGGAAGTCTTCCTGGTTGAAGGCATAGAACAGCGCCTGACGGATCTTCGGGTTGTCGAAGGGCTTGTGCAGCGAGTTGAAGCGGAACACGTACTGATTGCCCAGCGGATTGACATCGAAGAACTTCAGGTTTTCGTTCTTGGCCAACGAAGGCAACAGATCGCTCTTGGTGTCTTCGACGACATCGACCTCGCCCGCGCTCAGCGCGTTGGCGGCGGTCTGGGCGTCGGGAATGGCCCGCCATTCAACGCGGTCGATCTTGACCACTTTGCCGCCAGACAAAGCCGACGGCGGTTCGGCGCGCGGCTTGTACTTGGCGAATTTCACATACACCGTTTTGTCGCCCGGTTTCCATTCGTCGGTCTTGAACACGAACGGACCCGAACCGATGTACTCCTTGATCTGCTCGTTGGGGCTGGTGTCGGCGACCCGCTTGGGCATGATGAAGGGCACGTTCGACGACGGCTTGCCCAGCGCCAGCAGCATCAGGCCGGTCGGCGAATTCAGCGAGATGGTGAAGGTCTTGGCATCGACCGCCTTCCAGTCTTTCACGAAGGACATCAGTTTCTGGCCGAGCGCATCTTTGGCGCCCCAGCGCTTGAGCGAGGCGATGACATCGTCTGAGGTGACCGGCTTGTCATCATGAAAGAGCAGGCCGTCGCGCAGCGTGAAGCTCCAGGTGAGCTGGTCGGCCGACACCGAGTACTTGTCGACCATCTGCGGTTTGATGTCGCCCTTCGCGTCCATCGAGAACAAGGTGTCGTAGATCATGTACCCGTGGTTGCGGGTGATGTACGCGGTGGTCCAGATCGGATCGACGATTTTCAGATCCGAATGCATGACCACCTTGAGCACATTTTGCTGCGCATGCACCGCAACCGGCGCTGCCACGACACTGGCCCCGGCCAGCAACGCGGCAATGGCACGCCGCTTGATCAGATGAGAAACAGACACTGGCCTTCTCCTGCAGATTTTGTTGGTCGAAGTTTCTGGAACATAACGAGGCTGCGCGCGTAGTGCAAGCCGATTCGCGATTCAATCTTTGGCGCGAACCGCTTCATACCATGGAAGGTCAGGCTGATTGCCATAGCGTCGCACACGAAGATTCGCCTGCTCGCCATGCCCGGCAAAATTTTCCATGTGGCAAAGACGCGAGCAGACAGCGCCGATGCGCGCCGAGGCCTCGTCGGTGAGCACCCGCTGGTAGGTGCAGGTCTTCAGGAATTTGCCGACCCACAGGCCGCCGGTATAGCGGGCGTTGCGGCTGGTCGGCAATGTGTGATTGGTGCCAATCACCTTGTCGCCGAAGCTGACATTGGTGCGCGGCCCCAGGAAGAGCGCGCCATAGTTGGTCATGCGCTGCAGGAACCAGTCAGGGTCGCGCGTCATCACCTGGACGTGCTCGGAGGCGATCTCGTCGGCCTTGGCGAGCATTTCTTCCTGGGTGTCGCAGACGATGATCTCACCATGCGCGGCCCAGGCCTGGCTCGCGATGGCGGCGGTCGGCAGCACAGTCAGCTGCCGCGCGACTTCGGCCAGCGTGTCACGCGCCAGGCGCTCGCTGGTGGTCAGCAGCACCGCCGGGGAGGTGGGGCCGTGTTCGGCCTGGCCGAGCAGATCGACCGCGCACATTTCGCCATCGACCGAGTCGTCAGCGATCACCAGAGTCTCGGTCGGGCCAGCAAAGAGATCGATGCCGACACGGCCGTAGAGCTGGCGCTTGGCCTCGGCGACGAACATATTGCCCGGTCCGACGAGCATGTCGACCGCCTTGATGCTCTGCGTGCCGAGGGCCATCGCGGCAACCGCCTGCACACCGCCCAGCACCAGGATCTCGTCGGCGCCAGCGAAATGCATGGCCGCGACGATGGCCGGATGCGGCGCACCCTGGAACGGCGGCGCGGTGGAGACGATTCGCGGCACGCCCGCCACCTTGGCGGTCAGCACGCTCATGTGGGCCGAGGCAATCAGCGGGTATTTGCCGCCGGGCACGTAGCAGCCCACCGCATTCACCGGGATGTGCTTGTGCCCCAGCACCACACCGGGCAGGGTCTCGACCTCGACATCTTGCAGGCTGGCGCGCTGAATCTGCGCGAAGTTGCGTACCTGCTGCTGCGCGAAGCGGATGTCCTCGACCTCGCGCGCCGACAGCTGCTTCACCGCTGCGTCGATCTGGTCGCGACTGAGGCGAAAATCGGCAGGATCCCATTGATCGAACCGGATGGAGCAGTCGCGCACCGCGGCGTCACCGCGCTCGCCGATGTCCGCGAGGATTCGTTCGACGGTCTGGCGCACCTGGGCGTCGGCGGCGGCGAGCGCGGCAGCGTCCTTGCCACGCTTGAGATAGCGGATGGTCATGCCTGCGATTTCCTTTGAATAATGATCGATAGGTCCGATTGCCGACGCGCGGGCGTCTGGCGTTCACCTGCTGGCGACCACATCGTTTGTTCTGCAATGCAGAGTAGCAAAGTGGCGCGCTGCGGCAAACGCGGCTATGGTGCGCTTCTTCTCGGTATCGATCGACATGGGGCGGGTGATGGCACGAATTGCGGTCGGCGGCATGCAGCATGAAACCAATACCTTCGCGCCAACGAAGGCTGACTACCAGGCGTTCCTGCAAGGCGGCGGCTGGCCCGCGATCCAGCAGGGCGCGGCGATGTTCGAGGCCGTTGCCGGCACGAACATTCCGGTGCAAGGCGCGATCGTCGCGCTGCGCGCCGCGGGGCACCAGCTCGTGCCCCTGACCTGGGCTGCGGCATCGCCATCGGCGCACGTAACCGAGCACGCTTTCGAGACCATCGCCAACGACATGATCGCCCGCCTGAAAGCGGCCGGGCGCCTCGACGGCGTCTACCTCGATCTGCACGGCGCGATGGTCACCGAGCACCATGACGACGGCGAGGGCGAACTGCTGCGACGGGTGCGCGAGCTCGTCGGCCCCGGCGTGCCGGTGGTTGCCAGTCTCGACCTGCACGCCAACGTCACCAGGGCGATGGTCGAACACGCCGACGCCTTGTCGGTCTATCGTACCTATCCGCATGTCGACATGGCCGAAACCGGCGCCCGCGCGGCGGGCCTGCTGATGCGCCTGATGAGCACCGGGCGCCGATTCGAGAACGCGCACCACGCGTTCGACTTCCTCACCGGCATTCCCTCACAGAGCACCTTCATCGAGCCCTGCAGGGGTTTGTACGAACTGCTCGGACAACTCGAGGAGCGCAGTGGTGTGGCGCTGTCGTTCGCGCCTGGTTTCCCGATGGCCGATTTCGACGAATGCGGCATGTCTGTGGTGGGCTACTCGCACGACGCCCGCGCGGCCAATGCGGCGGTGGCCGAACTGGCGGACGCCATCGTTAACAGCGAAAAAGACTTCGCCCTGGAGCTCCTCGATCCCGACGCGGCGGTCCAGCGTGCGGTGGCTCGCGGCGAACCTGGTGCACCGGTGATTCTGGCCGACACGCAAGACAACCCGGGCGCCGGCGGCAACGGCGACACGGTCGGCCTGCTCGAGGCCTTGCTGCGCCAGCGCGCCCCGGATGCGGTGCTGGGGCTGCTGATCGATGGCCAGTCGGTCAAGCGCGCCCATGAAGCCGGACAAGGCGCGACGATCGAATTCCAGCTTGGCGCGACCTCGGGCGTGCCGGGTCACCACCCGCTCGTCGGCCGATTCACCATCGAGCGCCTTGGTGATGGCAATTTTCAATGCACCGGCCCGATGTACAGCGGCTTTCGGATGGCCCTCGGCCCGATGGCGCTGCTGCGCTCCGAGCAGGCGCCGGGCGTACGGGTGGCGCTGGCAACACGCAAGTGCCAGGCCGCCGATCAGGAGATGTTCAGGCACCTGGGCGTCGAACCCTCGCGCCAGCGGATCGTGGCGCTCAAGAGTTCGGTGCACTTTCGGGCCGACTTCCAGCCGATGTCGCGAGAAGTGCTGGTGGTTCGTTCGCCCGGCCCGGCGCTGGCCGATCCGGTCGATTTTCCGTGGCGCAGGCTGCGCGACGGTATCCGGATGCGGCCACTGGGCCCGGCATTCAAGGCAGGATAGGCTTGCCCGAGCCGGGTTCGAGCCCGGCGCGGATGCCGCGACCGATGTCGATGCCGCGCAGCACGAACAGAGCCGCGACGAAGAACAGCGCGGTCGAGCCGATCGCCAACCGGTGATTGCCAGCGCTGATCCAGGTCACCGCGCCGTAGGTCAGCGGGCCGATGATTGCCGCCACCCGAACTGCAAGGGTCCACAGGCCGAAAAACTCGGCCAGGCGATCGGCTGGCGCCATGGCCGCGACGATCGCGCGGCCGCACGACTGGCTGGACCCCATGCACAGGCCGGCAATGCCGGCGGCCAGCCAGAATGTGCCTGCGGTCTCGCCCAGCGCCGCTATTGCGACCATGAGGATCCAGCCAATCAGCGTGACCGCCAGTGCGCGACCGTGGCCAAGCCAGTCCTGCGCATAACCGAAACCGAACGCACCCGCCGCCGACGCGATGTTGACGATGAACACCAGCATCATCGTCTGCAGTTGCGTGAAGTTCATGGCCTGCTCGGCGTACACGGCGGCCAGCGCGATCACCACCGCTATGCCCGCCTGGTACAAGCAGCCGCAAATCAGCATGCGGCGGAAATCGGCGAAGCGCGCGGCTTCGTGCCAGGTGCGCAGCAGTCGCTGAAACGTTCCGGCGGGTTGCGCGCCCACGACAGGTCGCGCGCCAACCGGTGATCGGGTCGCTCGTGCGTCGGCCGATGGGCCATCGGACCGCGCCACGGACCCGCGCTCGCGCAGGAAGAGAAAGGTTGGCAGGCAGGCCAGCGCATAGACGATCGCGGTGAGCCACATGGTGATCGGCACGAATTCGGTCGCGCCCCGCCCCTTCGCCTGATAGGAGATCACAACCGCCAGGCTCAAGCCCAGCGTGAGCATGCCGCCGAAGTACCCGAAGCTCCAGCCCCAGCCCGACACTTTGCCGAGCGCCTTGGGCTTGGCCAGTTCGGGCAGAAAGGCTGCGACCAGCCCCTCGGCCACGCTGTAGAAATAATTCGAGATGACCACCGCGATCACCGCCAGCGCGATGTCGCCGGGCCCGGCCCAGGCCAGCGCGGCGGTCGACACCACACATCCGACGGTCGCAATGGCCAGCAGACGGCGCTTGGCGCCGTGCGCATCGGCCCAGGCACCGATGGCAGGCGCACTCACCACGACCAGCAGGCAGGAAAGTGCCAGCGCGGCAGTCCAGGCAAATGTTGCCCAGCTCGCACCGCCGGCCACCGCACCGACAAAATAAGCGTTGAACACCGCCGTCAACACCACGGTGGTGTAACCGGAATTGGCGAAGTCGTACATCGCCCAGGCGAAAACTTCGCGCGGGCGCACGCCTTCGTTGAGCGACGAACGGTCGAATACAGCCATTACTTCGCCCCGCGCGCGCCGCGCGACTAGGCGGCGGTCAGGGCGGCGATACCGGCGCGCGCGATCTGCGCGTCCTCCGCCGATTTCACGCCGGACACGCCGATCGCGCCCAGGCAATGGCCGTCGACCATGATTGGCACCCCACCCTCGAGCATTCCCTGAAGATCCGGGGCGGACAGGAACGAGACGCGCCCGTTGTTGATCATTTCTTCGTAGATACGCGATTCGCGCTGACCGACTGCCGCGGTGCGGGCCTTGGCCGGCGCGATCTGCGCCGAGATTGGCGCCACGCCATCGAGCCGCTCCAGCCACATCAAGTGGCCACCGGCATCGACGATGGCGATGACGACTGCCCATCG
The DNA here is from genome assembly GCA_043757735.1 of Burkholderiaceae bacterium. Classification (GTDB taxonomy): domain Bacteria; phylum Pseudomonadota; class Gammaproteobacteria; order Burkholderiales; family Burkholderiaceae_E; genus Quisquiliibacterium. Next base: position 2,078 of record JAYVOV010000624.1, on the reverse strand, counting down.
GTTGGCGAGGGCTTCGGCCTCGGCGGCGGCGGCCATGCGTTTGACATCGGCGAATTCGAGGCAGGGACGATTGAACATCGGGGAATCTCCGCAAGACCCGGCGTTGTCCGGGCGACGCGACGCATTCTAGCCCGACATCAGATCCGGCCGCTCCAGCGATACCAGAGCAGGCCGATGGCCTCGTGCAAGGAGAGCCAGGAGGTCTCCAGCGCCGCGGGCGACGGAATCAGATCGTTCAGGCTGACATCGCCGCCCGACATGTAGCCATGCGGCGCAGCGAGTACCTCGAGCCCGGCAGCCTGGAACGAGGCACGGGCACGACGCATGTGATACGCTTGGGTGACCAGGATCACGCGGCGCACGCCCGATTCGCGCAGCAGCAGTGCCGACTCGCGGGCATTGCCGGCGGTATCGGGCGAGCGTTCCTCGCGCCATTTCGGTTTCAGCCCGAACGAGCGCTCCAGCGCCCGCGCCATCACCAGCGCCTCGGAATCGCTGTTCTGCGAACCGGGCCCGCCCGTCACCAGAATAGGCAGTCCGGTGACCCGCGCCACCCAGGCGCCCTGCGCCAGGCGTTCGAGCGTGCGGCGGTTGGGGTAGAAGCGCTCGGGACCCTCGCGCAGACTCTTGCGCATGCCACCACCCAAGATCACGATCGCCCCGGGTGCACCAGGGCCGCGAACGGCCTGACGCAGTTGTTCTTCGGTCAGCGGGCGAGTGTTCTCGCCTTCCGCCTCGCGGGCCAGAATACTGGCCACCACCGGCGTCGCAAAGATCCAGGACAAGGCCACACCCAGCGTCAGCAGACCGATCGCCAGCGAACTCTGACGCCGTCGCCAGGCGATCAGCAGACCCAGCAGGGTGAGCAGCAGCGGCCCACCGGGCGGCAGGAGCAGCATTTCGAACGCCCAGCGCAACGACAGTCCATCCATGGTGAATCAGCCTCTTCCAGCCAGGCCGGGCCGACGCTGCGCCCTGCAAAGACCCTCATTGTACGAACACCTCCGCCGCCCCAATCATCGCCGGACTATGATGACCCGCATGATCGACAGACAGCAAGACAGCGGCGCGGCGTCCGGTGGCAACCGCACACCCAATGCCGACCGCACACCCAATGCCGACCTCACACCCTATGCCGACCTCACACCCGAGCACCTGCTCGACGCGATCGAAACGACCGGCCTGCGGCCAGACGGGCGCCTGCTGGCCCTGAACAGCTACGAGAACCGCGTCTACCAGATCTGGCTCGAAGACGGGCCGGTCGTGGTGGCGAAGTTCTATCGGCCTGGCCGCTGGAGCGACGACCAGATTCTCGAGGAGCACCGCTTCGCGCACGAACTTCTCGATCATGAGATCCCGGTCGTCGCGCCGCTGCTGCTCGCGGGCAGCACACTGGCACGACACCGCGATTTCAGGCTGGCCCTCTACCCGCGTCGCGGTGGCCGGGCGCCCGAGCTCGACGACCCGGCGGTGCTGCGCTGGATCGGGCGCTTCCTGGGCCGAATGCACGGGGTCGGCGCGGTAAGGCCCTTCGTCAGCCGCGAAGCCCTGGGCGTGGCCGAGCTGGGCCGGGCCTCGCGCGCCACGCTGCTGGCCGGCGACTGGATACCCGCCGATCTGCTGCCGGCCTGGCGCAGCGTTGCCGACATGGCGATCGAAGCCGCCGAAGCGGCATTCGCGCGCGCCGCCGATGTCCGCAGCATCCGGCTTCACGGCGATTGCCACGCCGGCAATATTCTATGGACCGACGACGGCCCGCACTTTGTCGACCTAGACGACGCGCGCACCGGCCCGGCCATCCAGGACCTCTGGATGCTGCTCTCGGGCGACCCGATCGAGATGGCCGCGCAGCTGCGCGAGGTGCTGGCCGGGTACGAAACCTTCCATGATTTCGATCGGCGCGAACTGGCTCTGATCGAGCCTCTGCGCACCCTGCGCCTGTTGCACTACAGCGCCTGGATCGCGCGGCGCTGGGGCGACCCGGCCTTCCCGGCGGCATTTCCATGGTTTGGCACCGGCCGCTATTGGCAGGACCGGGTGCTCGAACTCAAGGAGCAGGTTGCCGCGATGAGCGAACC
>JAYVOV010000623.1:0-3472 GCA_043757735.1 Burkholderiaceae bacterium | reverse complement strand
GCTGACCGCTCAGCGCGAACTGTCGGCTATCCAGGGCATGCACAGCACCTGGTTCGCGGGCGCCTGGACCGGCTACGGCTTTCACGAGGACGGTCTGCGCTCGGGTCTCGCCGTGGCGGCGCGCCTGCTCGCGGCAGCGCCGCCGGAAAGAGCCGCGGCGTGAACCGATCAGAACCGCTGGCGGCAACCGTGGCGGCGCCCCTGTCCAACAAGGCCTGGCAGGTGGTCTTCGGGCAGGTACGCCATCAGCGGCTGCGCCCGCGCGCTCATGCCTTCAGATACCCGGCGTTCTTCCTGCGGGTGCCCGCTCATCAACTCGACGGTTCGGCGCGCGGGAACTGGCTGTTCGGGCTGAACCGACCCGCGCTGCTGTCGTTTCACGAGGTCGACCACGGCGATAGCGGCAAACGCTGCACCCCCTGGCTGCACGGCCTGCTCGCCGAGGCCGGCATTCAGGCCGACGGCGAGATCTGGCTGCATGCATTTCCTCGTGTGCTGGGCTATACCTTCAAGCCGGTGAGCTTCTGGTACTGCCATTGCGACGGCGGGCAGCTGGTCGCGATCGTCGCCGAGGTGCATAACACCTTCGGGGAGCGCCATTGTTATCTACTGTCCGATCCCGCCGGCGCGGCCCTGCACCAGGGGCAGACATTGCGCGCCGACAAGGTGTTTCACGTCTCGCCCTTCTGCGAAGTCAACGGCAGCTATCGATTTCGCTTCCTCACGACAGCGACACGAACTGTCGCCAGGATCGAACACCACGACGCTGCCGGGCCCTTGCTCAATACCAGCCTCAGCGGTGATCGGCAGCCGCTGTCAAGGCAAAACTGCCTGCGGGCGCTGACCGGCTATCCGCTGTTCACGCTCGGGGTGATCGCCCGTATCCACTGGCAGGCGCTGCGGCTGTTCGCCCGACGCGTGCCCTTTCAATCCAAACCGGCGCCACCCGCGCGCCTCGTTTCCCGCGGATCGCCATGAATGCAGCCGGCAGTTCGAGCTTCCCCGCTTCTCAATCTCTGGCGCAGCAGCGCCTCTCTCGGCTCACGCACGCGGTTCCCGCCAGTGCGCCCAAGGCGGCCCGCATCCTGACGGGGCTGTTGTCGCGCCTGACCCATGGACGCCTGCTGCTCACCTTGCCCGACGGCCAGGCGATGAGCTTCGGCATGGGCGAACCGAGCGCTCAGCTTCGCCTGCACAACTGGAAGCTGTTTGCGGCGGTGCTGGCACGCGGCGACATCGGTTTCGCCGAAACCTGGATCGCCGGCGACTGGCACAGCGAGAACCTGATCGACCTGCTCGACCTGATCACGGCAAATCGGGCGGTGCTCGAAGCCGCCGTCTATGGGCACGGCGTGATCCGCTTCGTCGACCGGCTGCGCCACCTTCTCAACCGGAACACCCGCACCGGCTCGCGACGCAACATCCAGGCCCACTACGACCTCGGCAATGCGTTTTACCAGCTCTGGCTCGACAACACGATGACCTACTCGAGCGCGCTGTTCGGCGTCGACCCCGCACTGCCGCTCGCGCAGGCACAGGCCGCCAAGTACCAGCGCATCCTCGATCAGCTCAATCTGCCGGCGGGCGCCCGCGTGCTCGAGATCGGCTGCGGCTGGGGAGGCTTCGCCGAACAGGCGGCACAGACCGGTCTGCGGGTCAAAGGATTGACGCTGTCGAACGAACAGCTCGAGTACGCCAATAAACGGCTGGCCCGGGCGGGCCTCGCCCAGCAGGCCGTCTGCGTGCTGCAGGATTACCGCGACGAAGCCGAACGGTACGAGGGAATCGTGTCGATCGAGATGTTCGAGGCGGTCGGCGAAGCCTACTGGCCACACTACTTCGCAACCTTGAAGCGCACGCTGGCCACTGGCGGCCATGCTGTGGTGCAGACCATCGTGATCGATGATCAGCTGTTCGAGCGCTATCGGAGGGGCACCGACTTCATCCAGCAGTACGTGTTCCCTGGCGGCATGCTGCCCGCGCCGGCTGTCTTCACCGCCCAGGCAGCGCGTGCGGGATTGAAGGTGATCGAACAGTTCGAATTCGGCCAGGACTATGCGCACACGCTGAGCCTTTGGCGCGAATCGTTCATGCGTCGACTCGATGCGGTACGCGCGCAAGGCTTCGACGAGCAGTTCATCAGGACCTGGGAGTTCTACCTCGCCTACTGCGAGGCCGCTTTCCGGCACCGCAGCACCAGCGTCGTGCAGTTCACATTGAGCCATGCCTGAGCTGCGCCGGTCATGACGCACCCCACCAAGAGAACCAACTACCTGGCCAGAGCGCATTGCACTGCTCGCCGCGGGTTGCTGGTCGTGACACTGGCACTGGCCGCCGCCGCCGGGTTGGCGCCGGCCAAGGCGGCCGAACCGGCCACGGCCGATCCGCCCGCCATCCCCGCGCTGGTGAGCGACGCCTTGACCCAGCCACGACTGGCTGGCGAGGGCCGCCTGCGCTGGCTGGGATTTCAAGTCTACGACGCACGCCTGTTCGTTCCCGGCGACGGCATGGACCCGGCACGTTATGCGCGCTCACCTTTCGCGCTCGAACTCAAGTACGCACGCAAGCTGCTCGGCGAAGAAATCGCTCAGGCGAGCGTGCGCGAGATGCAGCGGATGGGGTTCGGCACGGACGCGCAACGGGCTGGCTGGCTGGAGGCGATGCGCGCACTGTTTCCGGACGTCGCCACCGGCGACCGCCTTACCGGCGTCCACCAGCTTGATGGTCGCGTGGTGTTCTTTCGCAACGACTCGCGCATTGGTCGGGTCGAAGACCGACAGTTCGGCGAGGCCTTTTTCGGCATCTGGCTCGACCCGAGAACCGCCGTACCCGAATTACGCCGGGCGCTGCTGCAGAACCTGTCGCGCGACGCAGCCCGCGTGCCGGCCCGCTGACGATGAAGCCCGGCCCCGTGCTTGACTGGCGCTCGCTGGCGGCATACGGCACGCTGCGTGCGCCTCTTGCGCTGGTCGAACTGCCGCTGTTCGTGCTGCTGCCGGCCTTCTATCATCGCCAGCTGGGCCTCGAGCTGGCCCTGATCGGCGCGGTGCTGTTCGCGACCCGTCTGCTCGACGCGCTGGCTGACCCCCTGATCGGCACACAGATCGACCGCCATCGGGCGCGCCATGACGAACGCCGCTGGATCAGACTGGCCCTGCCGGTGCTGGCGATCGGATTCGCCGGCATGTTTCTGCCGCCGGTCAAAGGCGCACCGGCGGCGCTCTGGCTGGCGCTCACGTCCACCATCACCTACCTTGCGTATTCGGTCGTTTCAATCGCCTACCAGGCCTGGGGAGCCGGCATCGGGCACACGCCGAGCGATCGCGCGCGCGTGACCGCGATCCGCGAAGGATTCGGGCTCGCCGGTGTGCTGGGCGCCTCTGCATTGCTCGCTCCGGAACTGGCAGCGTATCTGGTGGCCTGCTTCGTCGTGCTGTCGGCGCTCGCCGGCTGGGCAATGCGTTTCGGGCCC
>JAYVOV010000622.1:0-3482 GCA_043757735.1 Burkholderiaceae bacterium | reverse complement strand
GCCGGCCGCTTCTCGAGGAACGCGGTCACCCCTTCCTTGAAGTCTTCGGTCCGGCCCGCCTGCCCCTGGATCGCGGCTTCGAGGTCGAGCTGCTGCTCGTAGGAGTTGCGGGTCGACTCCCAGTAGGCGCGTCGAATCATGCCCAGGGACCTGGGCCCGTCGGCCAGTTGGCGGGCGATCGCCATCGCGCCCGTCATGAGCTGCGCCGGGTCTTCGAAGAGCCGATTGACCAAACCCCATTCGCGGGCGGTTTCCGCGGGCAGCTTCTCGGCCAGCAGTGACAGTTCGACCGCACGCCCCCAGCCGATGAGGCGCGGCAGCAGGAATGTCGCCCCGCCGTCCGGAATGAGCCCGATCTTCGCGAAGGCCTGCAGAAAGTACGCGTTCTTGGACGCGCAGACGATGTCGGCCATGATCGCCAGACTCATGCCGACGCCGGCAGCCGCGCCGTTGACGGCCGAGACCATCGGCATCTCGAGGTCGCGCAGTGCCAGCAGCATCGGATGGTAGCCGCCACGCAAGGTATCGGAAGAACTCTTGCGAGGCTTGGCCGAGCCCGCGCCATCGGCGAGATTGGCACCCGAGCAGAAGGCCCGGCCTTCGCCAGTCAGCAGCAGGCAACGCGCGCCGTTCGCCGGGTTGGCGATCTCGTCGACCGCCTCCTTCAGTTCGCCCAGCATCTGGGCCCCGATGGCATTGAGCACTTCCGGGTGGTTGAACTTGAGCACGGCGACTTTGCCGTTGAATTCGAGCGAGATGCGTTCGTACGACATGGGGCGGATCCTGAGTAGGGTTGTGTCGGTTCGGGAGCGGTTTCTGGCCCCAGCGTATCGGGCGTTCGGCGTGGCGGGCAAGTCCCGATGACGCGATGTGACACGCGACGACGCTCGGTGCGTCGGTGGACGGCCCCGCACTAGAATGTTGCCACGATCCGCCTGAGTGAAATCAAACTGCCGCCGGACCACCCCGAGCAGGCGCTGCGTGACGGCGTCATCGGCATGCTCGACCGGGCGCACCTGCGCGAACACGCGGGCCACCCGCTGCTGGGCGCGGCCGCCCACTTGCACCGGGAATTCAGAGCCGACGAAACAGCAACCGCGCCCGAGTTCGATCAGGCGGCCTCGCGTCGGCCGCCTGTTTACCGTGACCGGTGCGTGTCTTGAAGGTCAAGGGTGCAGGCCGTCTACCAAAGCCGGCGCCTGCGCCGCCCGTATGCCCAGCACCACGCCCGCCACCAGCAGCACAACCCCCGCCAGCGTCGCCCAGCCGGGCCATGTCCCGCGCAGCAGGAACGCGTACAGCAGCGCCGACAGGGTCTCGAACACGATCAGCTGGCCGGCCAGCGACGTGGGCAGAAGCTGACTGGCGCGATTCCAGAACAGCGTGCCCAGCCATGAGGCCGTCAGGGCGATGCCGAACATCAGGCCCAGGAACAGCAGCGGGTCTGGACCGAAGGGCATCGCAAAACGGTTAAGCGCCGAATCGGCCGGGCCGAGCCAGCCGGCCAGCGCGAGCAGCAGCCCGCCCGCAGCGGCCAGCGGCAGTGAAGTCAGGCCTTGTGCGGTCGCCCAGGTGCCCGAGCCGACCTGAGCATTGCGCTTGAGCCAGCGCGCATTGCGGATCGGATACCAGGTCCAGCAGACCACTGCGCCCGCGGCCAGCAGCGCTCCCAGCAGCAGTTGCTGCGGCGAGCCGCCCAGGCGCGACAGGTGGCCGAGTTCGTCGTGGTTGACCAGCGCGATGCCGGTGGCCAGGACGGCCAGCGATCCGGCCAGTTTCCCCCAGGCCAGTTCGCGCTGCGAAAGATTGGACGTTACCGCGATCACCACCGGCAGCGTGCCGATGATCATCGTGGGCAGCGGCGCACCGGCCATCTGGATCGCGGCCGCCAGGAATCCGTAATACATGAGGTTGCCAACCAGCGACAGCCAGGCGGCCTCGACCCAGTCGGTGCGGCTCAGGCCGCGCAGCGCGTTGCGGTCGGCCAGGGCCAGGGGCAGCGCGATCAGTCCGAAGGCCAGATAGCGCCCGACGCTGAGCACGACCGCCGGATAGTCGGGCAGCAGCACCGGCGCGATGAACACCAATCCCCAGACCAGTCCGGCCGCGAGCGCGCAGGCGACCCCCCGCAGCAAGGTCCCACGGGCCAACGGGCCTTGCGCCGGGATCCCTGGCGTCAAGCGGCGCGTGTGTCAGAGGCCACGGTCGAACTCGATGGTGCGCAAGGGCTTGGGAAAGGGCTGGTGGGTGTACAGATCGTTGGCGAGGTTGTGCGCGTGTTTTGTTGCTTCGATGAAATCGAGCACTGGCGCCATGCAGGCGTCGCGCGGCAGGGCGAGAGCGGCCCATTCGTCGCGGGTGCGGGTCGCGATGCGTTCGGCGAATCGGGCGGCGGTGGCGGCGTGAGTGCTGAGGTCGTTCTGGCGGGCCGGGTCGATCTCGCCTTTCAGGCCGAGCACGTCGAGCAGCTCCAGGTAGAACTTCGCTTCGATCGCGCCGATCGCCACAAACCGATCGTCTTTGGTCTTGTAGACCTTGTAGTAGGGCACACCGCCGTCGAGCTTGTTGACCTCGCGTTTGGTGGGGTCCCAGAGTCCGGCCGCGCTCAAACCGAAAAAGAGCGGCGTGAGGCCCACGCTGCCGGCCAGAATGCTGGTCTCGGCCACGCCGCCTTTGCCGCTGATGCCGCGTTTCACCAGCTTGGCCAGCACGCCCATCAGCAGGTGCATGGCGCCGCCGCCAAAGTCGGCGACCACATTCAGGGGCGGCACCGGTTTTTCACCGGTGCCGATGGCGTGCAGCACACCACACATCGCCAGATAGGTGATGTCGTGGCCGGCGCGCGGCGCGAGCTCACCGCGCGAGCCAAAGCCCGACAGCCGCCCGATCACCAGTCTGGGATAGCGCTTGAGCAGATCGACGGGGGCCAGGCCCAGGCGCTCGAGCACGCCCGGGCGAAAGCCTTCCGTCAGCACGTCAGCGCGGGCGAGCTGCTCATGCACCTTCGCCATGCCCTCGGCGGTTTTCATGTCGATCAGCAGCTGATTCTTGCCTTGGTTGAGCAGGTCGTGCTCAGGGCGCATGGCGACGCCGAGTTTCGGGTCGGCCGGCGGCGAGATGCGGATGATCGTCGCGCCCAGCGAACGCAGCAGCATGCCGGCGTAAGGCACCGGGCCGATGGCATGGAGTTCGAGGACGGTCAGGCCGGCGAGAGGCAGTTCGTGGTCGGTGGTCATGGTCTCGGTGCTGTTGGTTGGTGCAGGTTGGGGTAGGTGGGTTCAGCCTGGTTCAGGTTGGCGCAGGGTGGTCTTGCGATGATAGCCCCGCCGATCAGCCTGGGCCTCGCCGCCCGGAACCACTCGGTTTCACAGGCTGCTACCGGTGGACCGAAATCGCGCGCAAGTTGACGCAGATGCGCTTGCTCGCGCAAAGTGCACGCGTGGTCCAGGGACCGTGGAGCGGAGCAGCCGATGGCGAACCAG
>JAYVOV010000621.1:0-3499 GCA_043757735.1 Burkholderiaceae bacterium | reverse complement strand
CGGCGGGCGCTGCACGAAGACCGGCTGCGCGATGATGACCTGCGGCTGCGGGAAGCGACCGATGTCGATGCGACCGTAGACACCAGGCTGACTGATCTGGATGGACACGTCGACAGCGGCGGCAAAGCCCGGCGCGGCCAGGGTCAGTGCGACGGCGAGCAGGATTTTCTTCATTGCGGAACTCCTAAAACAGCACAGTACCTCTTCATAACGCGCCGGGTGCTGCATCGGATGACAGGTGGTCGTGAACGCCGCGCCCAAACGCATGGTGGTGATCGGCGAGGGCACGCACTCGGTCATCATGGAAAAGAACCGGATGCAGTTGTTCCGCGAAGTGCAGATATCCTTTGACGACGTCCGCTACTAAATAAATTGTTATGCTGTCCTGGTCATACTGACTGGCGCGTCCGCGGCGCTCAGCCTGCCGATCTGCATTTTGCACCGAACAGCGCCCCGCGCGACCATCCCGAAGGAAGCACCCGATTGAATGCCGCAAAACGACTGGTGGTTCTGCTGGCCGGCGGATCCATAGCCGAGCCTGGCCCCGCACTGCTGGCGTTTCGCTATGCCGCGACCGCCGCGGCACTGGACCTGGCGGTCGAACTGCACATCGTCGGGCGAGCGGTCGAATGGCTGCGCAAACCGGTCGCGCCAGGCGGCGCGTCACCTGCCGCGGCCGACGCCTCAATTGACGGCCTGCGATCGCAGATTCGTGAACTGAAGGCGCATGGTGTTGAACTGTACGCCTGCAGCGCGGCGCTGGCTGGAGCGGGCATGGCGACTACCGATCTCATCGATGAGGTCGATGGGGTCCGTGGCGCGGCGGCGCTGCTGGCCGCCGGTCTGGGCGCCGACGCGCGCCTGCTGAGTTTCTGAGCGAATCGCGATGCGACCGCAAACGGGCAGCCTGCCCATGCGCCGATCCAAATATGTCGATCGCCTCAAGCACTTCTACACCTCCATCCGATTCTGGGCTTCGGCACCTATAGCAATACCTGCCCCCATGCGCAGCCTGCCGGGTGCAATGCCCGATGCTTGTGCGAATGGTCGATCACAGGGCCGTCATCAACGACGTCCCTGGCTGGCGGGTCCAGACACCCCCTGCCCCGAATGAACCCATGAATGTCGATCGCGAATGGAACGCCGGCGAGCTCGGCTGCGGCGAGCTCGTCCTCGAATTGCGCATGAAACTGCGTGCCTCGCCTGGCTGCGTGTTCAAGGTCATCGCCCGCGATCCGGGCGCGCCCGCCGACATCCCAGCCTGGTGCGCGATGACCGGCCACGAGCTGCTTGCCAGCGATCCGGCTACCCACAGCTATTTTATCCGGGCCAAGTCATGACCCGCTCTTACCCACCGCAGCCTGCCCATCGGCAGACTCGGTTTGACATCGTCATCAGCAACGCCGCCTTTCGACCCCGTTCCAGGAGAACAGCATGCCCGGCAAGTTCGTAGTCAGCCTCACCCATGGTCTCGACAACACCGACAGAGCCACTGTCGCCTTCGTGGTGGCCAATGCCGCCGTCGCCTCCGACAAAGACACGGTGGTGTTCCTGTCGATCGAGGGCACCCGGCTGTCGCAAAAAGGCGTGGCCGACGCCGTGCATGAAGAAGGCTTCGCGGCGCTGAAAGACCTGATGGAGAATTTTGCCAAGGCCGGCGGCAAGCTATTTGTCTGCTCACCCTGCTTCAAAAAACGTGCGCTAGACGAGAACAATCTGGTGTCGGGCGCAATGATTGTCGGCGGCGCCAAGCTCGTCGAATTCATGGCCGACGGCGCTCCCAGCGTCAGCTACTGAGGAGCACCCGACCCATGAGCCGGCAACGTCGACAGATGCTCGCCGCCGGTGCCGCCGGCCTCACCCTGCCGGCCGCCAGCAGCGGCCTGCGCGCCCAGTCGCGGCCCAAGCTGCGCTTTGGCGTGGGCCCGCTGCTGCCCAATGCCGAGGACACCAAGAAGGCCTACACCCCGATCTTCGCCCACCTGGCGCAGCGCCTGAACGCCGACTTCGAGCTGTTCGCCACCACCGACTGGGCCGGCATGGCGGTCGCCATGGGCGCCGGCCAGCTCGATCTGGCCTGGATGGGTCCCTGGGGTTATGTGATCGCCAACAACAGCACCGACTGCCAGGCAATCGCCACCGTCAAGTACGACGACAAGCCGATCTATCACGCGATCATCATCGGCAGGCCCGATCTGAAAGTCTCGAAGTTTCCAGACGACACCCGCGGGCTGTCGATCTCGTTCGCCGATGTCGGCTCCACCTCGGGCTGGCTGATCCCCACCTGGTATGCCAAGGAAGTCTGGAAGATCGATCCCAAGACCTTCTGGAAATACCGCGAAGGGGCCGCCCACGGCGCCAATAAGATTGCGGTGCAGAGCGGTCAGGCCGACATGGCGACCGATTTCGACCGCAACCGCAATGCGATGATCGCCGCCGGTACTTTGAAGGCCGATGGCAACAAAATCCTCTGGACCTCCGATCCGCTGCCCAATGATGCAATCGTCGTGCCCAAGGGCGCCCCGAAGGAGCGCAGCGCGCAGATCCAGTCGATCCTGACCGCGATCTCACTCGAGCAGGCCAAGACCATGCTGCCCAACCGCTACACCGGATTCGTCGCGGCCACTCACGCCTCGTACGAAAAAATCGAGAAGACGGGGCTGGCGGTGGGCAAGATCAAGCTCAAGACCTGAGCGGCCTTTGATCCCCGCGACCAACACCCGGTCGGAAGACGGGCCGGACGCCGCCACCCGTGTCCGCCTCGCCTATGAGGCGGACACGGGCTCGCGCGCCGGCGCACGCCTGCGGCTGAATCTGATCCTGCTGGCAGTGCTGAGCTTCTACGTCGTCAGCTGGCAACTGGCCCAGGTTGATCTGGCCCGGCTGATCACTGGTCTGCCCAAGCTGTGGCATTGGATCGTGCAGGCCTGGCCACCGAAGCTCGAGAAGTTGCCGCTGTTCACTCAGCGGATCGCCGAAACCATTGCGATGGCCGCCATCGGCACCACCGCCGCCACGCTGCTGGCGATTCCGATGGCGCTGCTGGCCAGCCGCAACATCACCCCATTTCCGCGCCTGTATCTGCCGGCACGCTGGTTTCTGAATGCCCTGCGCGGCATTGATTCATTCGTGTTTGCGCTGCTGTTCGTGGCGGCGGTGGGCCTGGGGCCATTTGCGGGGGTCATCGGCATCGCGCTACATACCTGGGGCAGTGCCGCCAAATTCTTTGCCGACCATATCGAGAACGCCCAGATGGGGCCGCTGGAGGCGGTGCGCACCACCGGCGCCGGCCGCTTCACCGCGATCCTGTACGCGCTGCTGCCCGATGTGCTGCCGGTGCTGCTCTCGACGACGCTGTTCTGGTGGGAGTTCAACGTGCGGGCCTCCACCGTGCTCGGCGTAGTCGGCGCCGGCGGCATCGGGCTCGAACTGAAGAACAGCATGGACCTGCTCGACTTCTCCCGGCTGTTCACCATCATCGCGCTCATCCTGGTGGTGG
>JAYVOV010000620.1:0-13168 GCA_043757735.1 Burkholderiaceae bacterium | reverse complement strand
GGTACTCGAACATCGAGCCGCTCCACGACAGCAGCACCGGCGTGCCGGCAGCCGAGGTCAACAGCCGGCCGAGCGCGAACCAGCTGTCCTGACCGATCTGGCCCTGCGCGATGGCGACGAAGACGCCCAGCCGGGCCTCGGAGGCGAGCAGGTCGTAGGCGCCCGAATCGGCGCGCCGTTCTTCGACGTTGTAGCCGATGGTCAGCAGGCGACGCGCCGGGTCGTAGAGGAACTCCTGCTCCATCTCGGCCAGCGCCTCGGCGCGCTCGGCGAGTTCGCAGATCGTCTGCAGGCGCTGGCGCGCCAGCTGCCCGCCATCGGGCTGCCCGGCCAGTTCGCGCAGACTGGGCATGCCGCGCGACCAGTCGCCCGGCGGCGCCGGCAGCGGCGCCAGTGCGCGCAACTCGTCCCGGCCGCCGCGGCAGTGGCGCAGCAGTTGGCGGGCCCAGAACAGCGTTTCGTCTTCGCTGGCGCCGGCATGCTCGGGACCCGAATCCATCAGCGCATCCACCAGCGCATCCACCACTGCATACGCCGCCGCATCTGCATCCGCCAGCGCATCCACCACAGCATCCGCATCCGCATCCGCATCCGCATCCGCCGCAGGCCCGGCCGTGCCACCGTCGACCCGCATCAGGATGGCCACGGCCGCGGCTTCGAGTTCGTCCAGCAGGGTGTGCCATGCCTGCGGCGTGTCCGGCGGCGTGGCCTGGTGCGCGCTCAGCGACCGTCCGAGCTGTTGCAGCAGCGCCGGCAGCGCCGCGTCGCTGCGTGGGCACTGTTGCAGCGCCTCCTGCAGCACGCCCAGGCTGTCCAGCACGCCTTCGCACCAGCCGCCTGCCAGCGGCGCCTGATCGGCCAGCGCGAGCAGGCCCGAGCGCAGCGTCAACAGCTGCGCCGCGAGGTTGCCGCTGTCGACGGTCGAGACATAGTGCGGATGCAGTGGCTGCAGGGTTTCGGTGTCGTACCAGTTGAAGAAATGGCCGTGGTGGCGCTCCATCCGCTGCATCGTGGCCAGCGCCGCGTCCAGGCGCTGCAGCAGCTCGCTGCTGCCGATGTAGCCGAATCCGTGCGCCGTCAGGTTGGCCAGCAGGGCAAAACCCATGTTCGTCGGCGAGGTCCGGTGGGCGATGCGCGCGACCGGCTCCTCCTGCATGTTGTCCGGGGGCAGGTGGTTGTCGGCGGCCCCGACATGGCGGTCGAAGAAGGCCCAGGTCCGGCGCGCCAGCCGGCGCAGGAAGCGCCGCTGCGCTGCGCCCAGCGCCACCGGCCGGGGCTGCAGGGGCCGGTCCAGCCACCACACCCCCAGCGGCGACAACAGCCACAGCAGCAGCAGCGGCGCTGCGACGGCCAGCGCCGCCGGCCGTTGCAGCGCCAGGGCGGCGCCACAGCCCAGCGCCAGCAGCGGGCCGATAGCCATCGTGCGTGTGGTGTGCAGCAGGTCGGCCGCGCTGCCGGGGCGTGTGCTCACCGAGACCAGGTCCGACGGCCGCCACTCCAGCAGCTTGCGCTTGGACAGCAGCACACGCCACAGGGTGCGCAGCACCGCCGACAGGCTGTAGGCGGCCTCGTAGGGCAGGCAGGCCATAGTTTGCAGCAGATGGGCCAGGGCCTGCAGCGCCTGCAGGCCCTGCGGTGCCGTGGGGCCGGTGCCGGACTGCCCGCGCAGGCGCTGCAGCAGCCGCTGCAGCCAGCGCATCAGCAGCGCGGCCAGCGGCACCAGCGCCACGCTGGCCACTGCGTACAGGGTCCAGCGGCCGGGCGCGGGTAGCAGCCACCAGCCGACCAGCAGCATCAGCAGCAGCGCCCCCGGCGCCAGGCTGCGCCGCAGGTTGTCGAAGATCTTGGCCCGAGCGATCAGCGACAGGGGGTTGGGCGGCGCAGTTGGGAGCAGATGCAATCGGGCGCGCAGCCAGCCCAGCAGTTGCCAGTCGCCGCGGATCCAGCGGTAGCGGCGCGCCACATCGGCGCTGTAGCACGCTGGTGCCTCGTCCAGCAGCAGCACCTCGCTCAGCAGGCCGCAGCGTGCGTAACAGCCTTCGAGCAGGTCGTGGCTGAGGATGCGGTTCTCGGGCAGGCGGGCCGACAGCGCCCGCTCGCAGGCATCGACGTCGCAGATGCCCTTGCCGATGTAGGAGCCCTCGCCGAACAAGTCCTGGTAGACGTCGGAGACCGCGCGGGTGTAGGGGTCGATGCCGGGCTCGCCGCCGTACATCCGGGCATAGCCCGAGCGGAAGGTGCTGGTCAGGCTGGCGGCCACCCTGGGCTGCAGGATGCCGTAGCCGCCGACCACGACGTTTTCTTGTGCGCCCGTGCCGAAGCGCGGCCGGTTCAAGGGGTGCGCCATCGTCGCGACCAGCTGCAAGGCGGCATCGCGCGGCAGCTGCGTATCGGTGTCGAGCGTGATGACGTAGCGCACGGCGCCGAGCATTCGGGTGTCGCCGACGATGCGCTCGAAGCGTTCGCTGGGACCGGCGCTGGCATGTCCGCGCAGCAGCGCATTGAGGTCAACCAGCTTGCCACGCTTGCGTTCGTGGCCCATCCAGATGCGTTCACGGACGTTCCAGCGCCGCGGCCGGTGAAACAGGAAGAAGGCGTCTGCGCGCTCGCGCCGCGAGGCCATGCCGTACTTCATGTTCAGCGCCGCGATGCGTGTGCTGGCCAGCTCCAGCAGCGCTGCATCTTCGGGCATCTGCTGCTGCCTGGCGTCGTGCAGGTCGGTGAGCAGGCCGAAGTGCAGCAGCGGGTCGCGATTGGCCAGGAAACGCACCTCCAGTGCGTCGACCAGAGCCTCGATGCCGGCGGCGCTGCCGAGCATCGTCGGCACCACCACCAGGGTGCGCGATTCGGCGGCGATGCCGTCGCTGTAGTCCAGACGCGGCAATGGCTGGGGTGCCACCCGCGACGTGACCAGCCAGTTGACGGCTGCGACAGCGAACTGGCTCGCCACCAGCAGCAGCACGGGCGCCAGCGCCGCCAGCAGCGGCCAGGGTGCGTGCAGCTGCGCGTCGAGCTCGAACAGTGCCGCCGCGGCAAGGGCAGCCGTGATCGCCCCGATGGCGCCCGCGTAGAGCGGGACAGCCCTGGCGCGCGCCCAGCGCTGCACGACCACGGCCTTGGGCGGCCGCGCCCCCAGTGCCAGCTCCAGCGTGACCCGGCCGACGCCGGACAGAAAGTAGCCGACGTGGGATTGCAAGGTGCCGGGCACCGCCGCTGCACTGAGCGCCACAGCCTGCTGCGCCACGGCTGTCTCGCTGCCAGTGCCGAGGCGGGCGATGGCTTCAACGGCCTGCCGGTAGCGGTCGCGGGTGCTGAAATCCATCAGGCCGTAGACGCCGCCCGGGTCGCCGCGCAGGGCCTGCTCGACGCCGCTGAGCTGCTCGACGAATTCGCGCCAGTCCAGCGCGCCTAACAGGCGCAGGCTGCCGATGCTGTTGCTGACCGAGACCTGGTTGGCGGCCTGCCGCTGGCCTTCCAGTTGCAGGCCATGGGCGATCGTCAGGCCGGACTCGGCCAGGCGCTGCTCGACCCAGGTCAGGGGCAGGGCCAGGCCGGCGCCCTGGCCCTGCAGGCGGCGCGCGAACTCGGCGACGAAGGCATTGCTCAGCGTCGGCGCAGAACGCGCCATGTCGGCGACGACGAGGATCAGTTGGCTGGGCCGGTTTTCGGCCACCTCGAGCATGCGGTCGGCCCAGCGGCCGGCGGTGTCGCGCTCGGCCTGGGCCTTGGCGACAGCCGCGGCGATCCGGCGCAGGTTCTCGATCAGGGCCAGCCGCAGCATGATCGGGCAGGCCCACAGTTCACCCAGCCGCAGCGGCTGCAGCGTCTGGTAGGCGGCGACGAAGGCGGTCAGCGGGCCGCGCTCGATCAAGCCGTCGCCATGCGCCACCAGTTGCGTCGCCAGGTCATAGACACGCGGCAGGCCGGCACCGCTGCCGTTGGCCGAGTCGCTTGCCAGCTGCGGCAGCTCGCGGCTGTAGCCGCGCGGCAGGTGCCGGCGTGCGGTCCGGACCTCTTCCTCGATCAGGTAGAAGTTGTCGAGCAGCCATTCCGCCGCCGGCGTGAACCGGCGCTCGGCACGGCCAGCCGCGGCCATCCGCTTGCCGAACCCGACCAGGTCGCGCTCGTTGTCGGCCAGCCGGGCGAGCAGCCGGTCGGGCGACGAGACCGTGGCCAGCACATGCGAAGCCGCCAGGCGGCTGCCGTGCGCGGCCATCTGAGCGGCGCTGAAGAGTTCTCCGCGCAGCGGCTCTTCAGCGTCCCTGGCGCCCGCCGTCTCGGTGGCCGCCAGGGTGCGCCCCCACCAGCCGCCCAGAGCCTGGATCCTGGCCTGCCATGAACGTGAACGGTAGGGCACGGGCGTTGCTCCCCTCGCGGCCACTGAGGTCGCCAGCGGCCTAGATTACTCGCCTGACGGCCGCCGAGCCGGCTATTTAACTGGCCGGACGTCATGCAGGGCGTCGCGCCGCCGTATCGGACAGCCTCCCAGGCGCACGGCCCACGCGCGCGGCACCATCGCGGCCCCAATTGCGCTGAACCGGGGCGTAATTCTCGGGCGCGGTGACGCGGTGTTCGAGATCCAGCGCCTGCGCTGCCTGAACCGCGAGCCGATCTCGGTTGACCAGAGCTACTTCCCGCTCGCGCTGGGCGAGCGCCTCGCGCAGGAAGACCTCCCGACGCGCGACATCTTCGTGATCCTCGAGAACGACTTCGGCCTGCATTTGACGCATGCCGACGTGCAGATCGAAGCGATCTCGGCTGACGAGTTTCTGGCGCACCAGTTGCGCATCGCCGAAGTCTCGCCGCTGCTGCGTATCGAACGGCTCACCTATGCGGACGCGCAGCCGATCGACTGCGAATTTCTCTATTACCGCGGCGATGCCTTCCAGTACCGCCTTCGAATTGACCGGGCCTAGGAGCTACAACATGAAGACTGTTGAGATGGAGTTCGAGCTCGTCGTCATCGGCGGCGGAACCGGTGGCCCGAGGGCCGCCGTGAAGGCCAAGGAGCGCAACCCGAAACCGCGGGTGCTGCTGATCGACAAGGCCAACCTGAAGCGCAGCGGCGCGATCTCGATGGGCATGGACGGCTTGAACAACGCCGTCATCCCCGGCCACGCCACGCCCGAGCAGTATGTGAAGGAGATCACCGTCGCCAACGATGGCATCGTCGACCAGGAAGCGGTGATGGCGTACGCGTCGGGCAGCTTCGACATGATCCAGGAGCTCGACCGCTGGGGCGTCAAGTTCGAGAAGGACGAGACCGGCGACTACTCGGTGCGCAAGGTGCATCACCTGGGTGCGTACGTGCTGCCGATGCCCGAGGGGCATCACATGAAGCGCATCTTGTACCGGCAGCTCAAGCGTGCGCGGGTGGAGATCACCAACCGAGTCGTCGTGACGCGAGTGCTGACCGGACCCGACGGTGCCGTCGCCGCGGTGACGGGCACGCCATGGCTTATCACGCCGGGGCCGATCTGGCCAATCTGGAGTGCTTCCAGATCAATCCGCTGAACAAGGACTACAACGGTCCGGCCTGCGCCCACCTCACCGGTCCGCTGGGCGGCTACACGGCCAATTCCAAAAGCGAGCGCTTCATCGAGTGCGACTACTGGAAGCGATCTTCCTGTCCGAAAAGGTCTATGTGATGACGGCGCGGCCGGGCCGCATCAAGGCCGAGATTCCGATTCGCCTGCCGCGTCCACGCACGCCCGAGATGACCGCGTCACCGACCTTCCAGGCGCTGGTGCGGCAGTTGAAGACGCTGATCCGTGAAGAGAGTCTGGCGGCCATGGGCGGCGAGCTCCACAGCGGTGGCCTGCAGGGCATTGACCACCATTTCGGCCACGACGGGATAAACGCGCTCACATGAGCGGGGCGCCGGGCTGCCTGAACGAGCATCTGTTTCCCGAGGCCATCGTCAACCACCAGGCCAGCGGTTTGCTCGAACTTCGCTGGCACGACGGCAGCGAGAGCCGTCTGCCGCACGGGTTGTTGCGCGTGCGCTGCCGCTGTGCGGGCTGCCA
This sequence comes from Burkholderiaceae bacterium, assembly GCA_043757735.1. Classification (GTDB taxonomy): domain Bacteria; phylum Pseudomonadota; class Gammaproteobacteria; order Burkholderiales; family Burkholderiaceae_E; genus Quisquiliibacterium. The sequence continues at coordinate 7,142 of JAYVOV010000620.1, read as the reverse complement.
GCAGTTGCATCGGCAGCAAGGCATGCACCCTGAGATCGACCCGACGATCCGGCTGGAAGCCATCAACGCCGTGTCGGACAAAGGTTTGAACCTGGTGTTCTCGGACGGACGCGGGCGCGGCATTTTCCCCTGGGCCTATCTGCACGAGCTCAGCCCTCTCACCACCTCCCGAACAAGCTCAGCCTGACCATGTCACAACTCGCCACTGAACGCGTGCTGCAGGTCCACCACTGGAACGACACGCTGTTTTCGTTTCGCACCACCCGCGACCCCGGCCTGCGGTTTCGCAACGCAAACTTCGTGATGCTCGGACTGTCCGTCCAAGGCAAGCTGCTGCTGCGCGCCTACAGCGTAGCGAGCGCGAACCACGAAGCGCACCTCGAGTTCTTCAGCATCAAGGTGCCCAATGGTCCGCTGACCTCACGTCTGCAGCACCTGCAGCCCGGCGACGATGTGATTGTCGGACGCAAGCCGGTCGGCAGCCTGGTGCTCGACGATCTTCGGCCAGGCCGCAACCTTTATCTGCTGTCGACCGGGACTGGCCTGGTGCCTTTCATCAGCATCATCCAGGACCCTGACACCTACGAACGCTTCGAAAAGGTGGTGCAGATCCACGGCGTGCGGCAGGTCAGCGAACTGGCCTACGAAAAGTTCATTGCAGACGAAATGCCGAACAACGAATTCATTGGCGAGAGGGTTCGTGACAAACTGGTTTTCTACCCCACCGCGGCGCTACGTCCTGCAACGGGTTCAATCTGCTCAGCCGATCAGCCGATCAGCCGATCAGCCGATCAGCCGATCAGCCGGCTGATCACCGGGTGATAACGCTCGCCTTCGCCTTGTTCAATGGCCTGCTCGAACCAGGCGTCGACAATGCGCGCCGCCCGGGCGTCGACCCCGGTTTCTTTGGCCAGGGTCAGCGCGTATTTCAGATCTTTGTGGGCATAGCGCACTGAGAACGCCCGCTCTGGAAAGTCGCCCGGCACGACGGCCTTCATGCCGTGGTTGCGCAGGGCGAAGCTGTCGGCCGATCCTTTGGCGAGAGTCTCGAAGAGCAGTTGTGCCGGCACACCAGCCCGCTCGCCGATGGCTCGCGCTTCCGAGATTGCGACCACGGTCTCGAAGAGCACCATGTTGTTGAGGATCTTGACCACCTGGCCGCAGCCGGCCGGCCCGCAAAGCGATATATCGCTCGCGAAGCTGCCAATCAGCGCGGCAACCCGTTCGAAATCGGCCGGCTCGGCGCCGACCATCACCGACAAGGTGCCGGCTTCGGCCGCCGCGCGAGTGCGCGCGACCGGGGCATCGATGAAAACGGCACCGCGCGCCGCGAAGTCGCGCGCAAGCGCGCGCGTCATCGCGACATCCGAGGTGCTCAGATCGACGATCACCTGCCCGGTGCGCGCGTGGGCGAGCAGACCGGCGGGTGCGCGCGAAATCTCATCGACGATCTCTCCCGAAGGCAGCGACAGGAAAACGATGTCGCTCGCACGAGCCAGTTCGGCTAATGAAGGCGCAGTTGAAACCTGGTCCGCCGCCAGTCGGGCCAGTGGCGCTGGGTCGCGGTCCAGCCCCAGCACCGGCAGCCCGCTCTTGCGCGCCAGATTGCGGCAGATCGGCTCGCCCATCACCCCCAGGCCGATGAATCCGATTGTTTTGAAATGGCTGGCTGACATCGGCTGCTCCTGCAAAAGTGCCGCAAGCATGCCCGACTGGCCAGAGTGCGTCGAATCCAGGCGGTTCAAGACAGAACAATTTGATGACGCGCGACGGTGCGCCGGCACACGGCAGATGCGCGGCTGCCCTTCGGCGGTGGGTACGCCAGCGCACCGACGATGCCTCGTGGCCTGGTTACTGTGTGGGCATGCATGCGGCGCCGGCCCCGAACCTCGAGGCAAGGACGAAGGCCGCGCAGCGGACATCACATTAAAGGACCACCAATAATATGAACAAACTTTCCAGATTGATGATTGCAGGGTTTGCTGCTGCAAGCACCTGCGCGGCAGTGCAGGCCCAGGACATGAGCCGCGACGGCTACTTGGCCTCGGGCTCGAGCGGCATCGTGATGAGTGGGTCTGGACTTTGCTGGCGCACTGGCAGCTGGACCAGTCGGGACGCGATCGAAGGCTGTGATCCGGTCAATCGGCCTGTGGCCACACCCGCACCCGCACCCGCACCCGCACCCGCACCCGCACCCGAACCACGCGTCGCCGCCGCGCCCGTGCCGATGATGGCTGCTCCCGCCCCGATGGCCGCAGCGCCGATGGTTGCGCCGATGGCGCAGGCAATGCCAGCGAAGCCCGTGCCTCAGCGATTCGTGTTTTCTGGCGATGCTCTGTTCGATTTTGACAAATCCACGCTCAAGCCTGTCGGCCTCAAGATGCTCGATGGCCTGGTGACGCAGCTCGGCGCGGTGACCTATGACTCGATTCTCGTCGTCGGACACACCGATCGCTTCGGCAGCGACAAATACAACCAGCTGCTCTCCGAGCGCCGGGCAAAGTCGGTGAAGGATTATCTGGTCGGCAAAAATGTGCTGGCCACCCGCATCGAAGCGCAAGGAAAAGGCGAAACCCAGCCGACCACGAAGCCGACCGATTGTCCTGGTGGCAAGAGCGCGAAGGTCATCGCATGCCTGCAGCCCGATCGCCACGTCGATGTCGATGTGACCGGAATGCAAACCTTGGCCGGCGCCCGATAGGCACGGTCGTTTATGCCGTGTCGCCATTCAGCCGCGCGGCTCAATTTTTTAACCAAAGAGGTATTCAAATGACTACAAACAGCAAGCGGATGACGGCCCTGTTGGGCGCGGTGGTTCTGGTGACCTTGAGCGCATGCAGCGGCATGAGCACGCAAGAACGTAATACGGCAATCGGTGCCGGTGTGGGCGCAGTCGGCGGGGCAGTCCTGACCGGCGGCGGAGCCGTGGGCACTGTCGGTGGCGCGGTGGTGGGCGGTGTGATCGGCAACCAGATCGGCAAAGATAAACGCTGAACGGTTTTCCGATGCGCGCCCGCCGGCCTGAGTAGTCGGCGGGCCGCCGCGTGAGTTGAGCGTCTTGACCGAGGCCTGCTGATCTTGTTGAGCAGTCTCAAATGAGCTGCCCGTTCTGAGGATTCAACGCCGACTGCTTCCTGGCGGGCAGGTGCCGGCACAGCAAAGCGCCGAGTGTCTGCGTCACACGGGTGCGCCAGTCCTGGGTCACCCGTTGCGTTGAAGCGCAGCCTGTTTGCGAGAATCTGCACCGGTTCGGAAAAGATGGTCCCAGAACGAGGTGGTCACGCCGAAGTGTCCCGGGCCCGTCTGTGCACATTGACCTGGATTTGGCGCGGCGCCGAATCGGGAACCGTGGTGCAGGGCATGCCAGCGTTTGCGCTGCTTGAACCAGCCGTTGTCCAGGTGCCAGTGATGCATCGCGTGATGAGTAATGCCGTAGACCAGATACCCCGAGATCATGCCGAGTGTGAGTGCGCAGGCGCGCCATGGGCCGGCCAGCGCCAGCGCGGGCAGGAAGACCAGGCCGAAGAAGAGGCTTGCGCTTAGCACGGTCGGGGAGGAGATAAGGGCTGCGGGCCGTCGATGATGTTCCGCGTGCCAGTCTTTGAAGGGGAATACGCCGTGCAGAACGAAGCGGTGCAGCCCGTATTCAGCCAGTGTCCAGGCGCCCAGACCAACCAAGGCGAGTGCCGAGATCTGAACTCTGATTTCCGGCGGTGTGCCGACCATCAGACCAATCGACAGAGCCGCCGAAGCGAGCCCGTACAGTCCCAGATCGGCGCGGTTGGCCAACTGACTGTGTTCCATACTGAACAAATGCATTCCCTTCCTCCAAGGTCGCCACCTTGCCCGCAATCGGTTCAAATGGTCGGTGCGCTGGCGCACCGAATACTCTCTCGAGAGGGCAGATACTACCGCCTGCCTGGAAAACCGGGCGTCGACCCGATAGGAATGAACCACCATGAGAACGAGCCCAGCCACGCGCCTGGAGCGAGATTCGTTGGGCGACATCGAATTGCCTGCCGATGCGCCCTGGGGTGCACAGACCCAGCGAGCGCTGGCGCATTTTGCGATCTCGACGGAACTAATGCCCCGGTCGCTGCTGATTGCCCTTGCACGGGTCAAGCGGATCTGCGCGACGGTGAATGCCGAACTTGGCCTGCTCGACCCGGCGCTGGCCGCGGCGATTGCCCAGGCGGCCGACGAGGTGCTCGCCGGCGCGATGCCCGACGCCTTCCCGTTGTCGGTTTGGCAGACCGGGTCGGGCACTCAGTCAAACATGAACATGAACGAAGTGCTGGCCAGGCGGGCCTCCCATCTATTGCCAGCCGAGCACGCACTTCGCGGCCGCGTCCATCCGAATGACCACGTCAACCTCGGGCAGTCGTCCAACGATATCTTTCCGACCGCGATGCACGTCGCGGCGGCAATGGACATCACTGGCCATCTCCTGCCGTCGCTGCAGACCCTGGCGAGGACGCTCCATGAAAAGTCGACCGCTTTCGCCGATCTGGTGAAGATCGGTCGCACGCATCTACAGGACGCCACCCCGATCACTCTCGGCCAGGAGATCTCCGGCTGGGTTGCCCAACTGCAGCATGCCGGCTCTGCCATACGAGCGACCCTTGGCCCGGTTCATGAGCTTGCAGTCGGGGGCACCGCGGTCGGCACGGGCTTGAACACACATCCGCGTTTTGCCGGGCTTGTCTGCGTCCGGCTGTCGGCCGAAACAGGTCAGGATTTCGTGCCTGCCGCCAATCGGTTCGCGGCGCTCGCGGCCCACGATGCGCTGGTGAGTTCGCATGGCGCGCTGAAGACCCTTGCCGTTGCGCTGATGAAAATCGCCAATGACGTCCGCTGGCTTGCATCCGGGCCTCGTTGCGGATTGGGCGAGTTGCGGCTGCCTGAAAACGAGCCCGGCAGTTCGATCATGCCCGGCAAGGTGAATCCTACCCAGTGCGAAGCATTGACCATGGTCTGCTGCCAGGTGATGGGCAACGATGTCGCGCTGTCGATTGGCGGCGCCGCGGGCAACTTCGAGCTCAACGTGTTCAAGCCGCTTATCGCTCACAATTTCCTGCAGAGCGTGCGACTGCTGGCCGATTCCATGACCAGCTTCGAGACGCATTGCGCACGAGGTATCGAGCCCGATCGTGATCGCATTGCTGATCTGCTTGGACGTTCTCTGATGCTGGTGACCGCGCTCAGCCCGCATATCGGCTACGACCGTGCCGCCGAGATCGCCAGGCATGCGCTGGCGCGCGGATGGTCGCTTCGCGAGGCAGCAATCGGCCTTGGCGCAGTGACGGCGGCCGACTTCGACGACTGGGTTCGGCCCGAACGGATGGTTTGAGGCGGAGCCGGCAGGATTCAATGCCGACAGGCTCCTAGCGCTTCGGTCGTATGGCGCGCAATGCGCTCGAGGTGCACCATGGATTCACACCCAACCAAGGAGCCGCCATGGAATCGACCACCGAAGACCTGAGCCCGTCTGCCGCGCTGATGTTCATGGTCGATCCGACCGCGGCGCTGAGGGCCGCCGAGCGGGCTGCGGCGAGTGGCGGTGCACGCCGCCGCCACAGCATCATTCTGGGCCGGCTCATCAACGATGATGAAGCGCGGCGCCTCGATCGCCAGCGTGCGCAGGAACTGCAGGAAGAAGCTGCCTTGCTGCACTGAGCTGATACCGACTCCGGCACGGCTCACCAGCAGCGTTCCGCTGCGCGGGCGAGGTGGTCGCCTGGCGAAGACGCAAACTGAGCCGCCGCGGCTGCGCTCTGCGCGATCCGAGAATCGCCTGTACGATTCTTCAATGCCTACCTTAGCCAGTCTGCGGCCCGTCGCGCCTATTCTCATTGCGGCTTCTCTGATGCTCAGCCTGGTGATGGGCCTGCGGCAAAGCCTCGGGCTCTTCGTGCAGCCCGCGGTGCGCGACCTGTCCATGACGGTTGCCGATTTCACTCTGGCGATTGCAGTGCAGAACCTGGCTTGGGGCGTGCTGCAGCCGTTCGCGGGCGCCTGGGCGGCGCGCTTCGGATTCCGCCCGGTCATGATGCTGGGCGCCGTTGCCTTCATCTCGGGCATGCTGGTTCTGGCCACGGCCACCGGTATGACCAGCGTCGTGCTGGGCGCGGGCCTGCTGATCGGATTTGCCCTGGCCTGCTGCGGTTCAGGCCTGGCCATGGCGGTAGCCTCGCGGCCTGTGCCCGCGTCGCTGCGCAGCACTGTGCTGGGCATGGTCTCGGCGGCTGGTTCGCTGGGCACCATGCTGTCGGCGCCCATCGGGCAGACGCTGTCGCTGGAGTTTGGCTGGCGTGCCGGCGTTTTCGGTTTTGTCGTCATCGCGCTGGTCATTTTGCCCTGCGCCTGGCTGGCCGGCCGTGTCGACAAATTGCCCATTCCCGTCACTGCTGGCGCGCTGGCCGATGCCGGCAACGCTCGCGCCGCGGTGCGCAGTGCACTGCGCCATGGGCCGTTCCTGGTGATGACGGTGGCCTATTTCGTCTGTGGTCTGCAACTCGTGTTTCTCACGACCCATCTGCCGTCCTACATAGCGTTCTGCGGCCTCGATCCCATGCTGGGCGCCCAGGCGCTGGCGGTGATCGGCGCGTTCAACGTGCTGGGCAGTCTGTTCTTCGGCTGGGCAGGAGGGCGATGGCCGAAGGCTGTCTTGCTGGGTGGCCTCTACATCTGCCGCTCGCTGGTGCTCGCCAACTACTTCGGTGCGGCGCCAACCCCGGGCAGCACGCTGGTGTTCGCGGCCCTGATGGGCTTCTTATGGCTGGGCGTCGCGCCGCTGGTGTCCGGCATGGTGGCGGAGATGTTCGGCCTGCGCTGGCAGGCGATGATTCAAGGGCTTGCGTTCACCAGCCATCAACTGGGCAGCTCGCTCGGCGCCTTCGGTGGCGGCTGGCTCTTCGATGCGTTCGGCAACTATCAGCTTGCCTGGCAGATCGGTGTCGGCATGGGGATCTCGGCCGGTCTCGTGCAGATATTGTCGGGTCTGACGAGACCACCGCCACCGCGCCTCGCGGGCGCGGTCTGAGTGGTGCGCCCGGCACGGGCGCACTCTTGCGGGTGCAAGTCCCGCCGTAAGTTGATCACAGCGAACGAAGCGAAGCGCAACTGCATGAGGGCGACCGAGT
>JAYVOV010000619.1:0-13170 GCA_043757735.1 Burkholderiaceae bacterium | reverse complement strand
GCAGCATCAAGGTCACGAAGATGATCCAGAAGCAGGTCTGGCGAAAGGGAAAGCGGAAATAGATCAGCGCGAAGGCTGACAGCAGCGAGATCGCGATCTTGCCCACTGCCACCGTCAGCGCCATCACCAGGCTGTTCAACAGCATCCGACCGACCGCCGCCTGGCTGTTGCCCGAGCCGGTGGCCAGCACCTCGGTGTAATTGGCAATGAACCGATCACCGGGCAGCAGTGACATCGGCGCGGCCATGACCTGCTCCTGGGTCTGCGTGGACGCGATGAAGGCCACGTACAGCGGCAGCATCACCACCGCGACACCAGTGAGCAGCACCAGGTAGGTGATGACATCCAGAATTCGGTTCCGATCAACCATTGCCTGCTCCCGGCCTCAATACTGTACTTTTTTCTCCACGTACCGGAACTGCAGGAACGTGAGCGCGATCACCATCGCCATCAAGACCACCGACTGCGCCGCCGAGCCGCCGATATCGAGCGCCTTGAAGCCATCGTGATAGACCTTGTAAACCAGGATCTCGGTCGCTTTGGCCGGACCACCACCGGTGGCCGCATCGACGATCGCGAAGGTGTCGAAAAATACGTACACGATGTTGATCACGAACAGAAAGAACGTGGTCGGCGAGAGCAGCGGAAAGACGATCGAGCGAAACGTGCGCCAGGCGCCAGCGCCGTCGATTGCAGCAGCCTCGATCAACGACTTGGGAATCGCCTGCAAACCGGCAAGAAAGAAGATGAAGTTGTAGCTCACCTGTTTCCAGACGGTCGCGAGAATGATCAGGATCATTGCCTGATCGCCATCGAGCACATGATTCCAGGTGATGCCAAAGCCTCGCAGCCAATGGGTGGCAATGCCCAGCGTGGGATTGAACAGGAACATCCACAGCACGCCTGCAATCGCCCAGGCCACTGCGTAGGGCCAGATCAGCAGCGTGCGCAGCACCAACTTGCCGCGCACCGCGCGATCGGCGAAATAGGCCAACAGCAGGCTGAAGCTCAGACCCACCACGGTGGACACCAGCGAAAACACCATGGTCACCTTGATTGAGTTCAAGTACAGCGGATCCTTGAACAGCGTGGTGAAGTTCTCGAGGCCGACGAACTCGAGGTTGCCGCCAAACGCGTCCTGCAGAAATAGCGACTGGAACAAGGCCTGGCCGGCCGGCCAATAGAAGAACACCAGCACGATCGCCAATTGCGGCAGCAGGAGCGCCCAGGGCAGCCAGCCCGACTTGAAGACAACGCGCTTTTCCATGGTCTCGATCGAAAATCGCCCTGCGCGCACCGGCCCGGTATCGGCCGCACAGGGGCCGATACCGCGAGGGCGTCCCAGAGGCTGTCAGTCGCGGGCGGTGCGCTCGAAGCGGGCCAGCAGGTCGTTGGCACGCGAAGTCATCTTGGCCAGCGCCTGCTTGGCATCCTGCTTGCCGGCGAACAAGCCTTCCATTTCTTCATGGATGACGTCGCGGATCTGGACGAAGTTGCCCACCCGCACACCACGGGATTTTTCAGTTGTCTTGACGATCATCTGCTGGACTGAGACGTCGGTACCCGGGTTCTTCTCGTAGAAGCCGCTCTTTTTCGTCAGATCGTATGAAGCCAGCGTCAAAGGCAGGTAGCCGGTCTGCTGGTGCCACTCGGCCTGCACTTCGGGGCCGGACAGGAACGTGAAGAACTTCGCAATGCCCTTGTACTCTGCCGGCTTCTTGCCCGACATCACCCAAAGGCTGGCGCCACCGATCACCGAGTTTTGCGGCGCTCCTGCCACGTCGGTGTAATAGGGCAGCTTGGCGATGCCGAAATTGAACTTGGCGTTGCGCTTGATGTTGGCATAAGCGGCCGAGCTGCCGGTGAACATTGCGCATTCGCCGCTGAAGAACTTGGCGTCGCCCTCATTCGTGCGGCCCGCATAGGTGAAGTACCCCTTCTTCGACCAGTCGGCCAGATTGGCGAGATGCTTTTCATGCAGCGGCGTATTGACCGCCATGCGGGTCTTCAGGCTGCCGAAGCCGTTGTTCTCGGTGGCAAACAAAACATTGTGCCAGGCCGAGAAATTTTCCATGTGAACCCAGCTGGGCCAGCTGGTGGTGTAGCCGCATCTGGTTGAACCATTTGCCTTGACCTTGGCCGCCGCGGCGGCCACCTCAGGCCAGGTCTCGGGCGGTTTGTTGACCCCAGCGGCCGCGAGCGCGTCCTTGTTGTAGTAAAAAACCGAGGTGGAGCTGTTGAACGGAAATGACAGCATCTCACCCTGGCGGGTAGTGTAAAAACCCGCCACCGCCGGCACGTAGGCGGCTCGATCGAATTGTTCGCCCGCGTCTTTCATGATCTTTTCGATCGGAACGATCGCCCCCTTGGAGGCCATCATGGTTGCGGTGCCAACCTCGAACACCTGCACGATGTGCGGCGCACTGCCGGCCCGGAAGGCGGCGATCGATGCCGCCATCGACTCGGGGTACGAGCCCTTGAACACCGGCACGATCTTGTACTCGCCCTGGCCCTTGTTGAAGCGATCGGCCAGACCGTTCAGCCGATCGCCAAGCGCGCCAGTCATTGAATGCCACCACTGGATCTCGGTCTGCGCGGCAACCGGGGCCGCCATGGCCATGAGCGCCAGGCACACGCCCGACAGTCGAACGAAGGATTTCATCTCCAGCTCCTTGGTGGGAAATCTAATGATTATCAGGTGCCAACATGACAAGGATACGATATAGCACTCAAGCCCGGGCACCCCTGGAAGGCTTGCTGCCGAGGCCCGATGCGAGGCCCGATGCGAGGCCCGATGCGACGCCCGATGCGACGCCCGATGCGACGCTCAGGCGGCGGGCAGCGCCGCGGCTGGCACGGGCACCAGGTACTGCGTGATGCGTTCACCAATGGCCTTGACGATCGACTCATGGGCGCGCTCGAGGCGTTCCAGCGGCCCGCCAACGCCGATCCCGATGCGTTCGCCGCCTGGCCCCACCGGCAGCGGCATCGCGATGATGCCCACGCCCTCGGTCACCGTGCCGCGCGAAAACGCATAACCCTGACGACGGGCGATCGCCACCTGTTCGAGCACCGATGACGATTCGAGCGGCGCGACACTGCGGCCCAGCCGGGCGTTGGTGCGCTGGACGAGCGAAATGATCTGGGCGTCGTCATGAGAAGACAGCAGCGCCCAGCCCATGCCGGACTGGCACAGCAGGCGTCGGGTGCCCGGTGGCACGTTGAACTGAATCGCCTGCCGGCTCAAGATCACCTGTACGTAGTGGGCATAGAGGTCGTTCTCGACGCCCAGGATGGCCGTCTGCCCGGTGGCCAGCGCCACCTCCTCCAGCAGCGCGAGCAGGCGCCCGCCCTGAAAGAGAAAATCGATCACCCAGTCACCGAGATGGGCGAGCCGGGCGCTGGGAAAAAACGCGTGGGCGCGGGCATCGTGCCGAAGGTAGCCCAGCGCCGCCATGCTCTTGAGCAGCACCTGCGTGCTCGACAGCGGATAGCCGAAATGCTCGGCCAGTTCGCGCACCGAGACCTGCCGGCGAACCTCGCGCATGTACTCGAGAATCTCAAACACGCGTCCGGCAGTCTTGATCACCGCCGCATCGCCGGCGCCCGTCGTCACGTCGTTCTCCCAGGGGGCAGTCGGCGGCGAATGCTGGCTTGCCGCCCGCCTCAGGCGCGACTGGCCAGGGTATTGCGCGCGACCACCCATTTGTGAACCTCGGTCGGGCCCTCGTAGACGCGCTGCAGGCGGACGTCGTTGGCCATCTGCTGCAGTGGCAGCTCCTTGGTCATGCCCATTGCACCGAACACCTGCATGGCGTGGTCGATGATCTCCCAGGCCATCTCGGTGGCATAGGCTTTGATCATCGAGACCTGCGTGCGGGCATCGCGCTTGTTGTCGATGCGCCAGGCCGCCTCGTAGGTCATCAGGCGGCAGGCGTGAATGCGGGTGGCCGCATCGGCGATCCACCACTGGACAGCCTGGCGCTCGGACAGCGGCACGCCGAAGGTGGAACGCTGCGGCGCGTACTCGACCATCATGTCGAGCGCGCGCTGCGCGCGACCAATACACCAGGCCGCCATCTGCACGCGCCGTGTCGAGAGCCGCTCCTGCATCGGCGCGAAACCCCTGCCCTCCTCGCCCAGCAGCGCGCCTTCGGGCACGCGGCAATCTTCCAGCGCTATTTCGTAGGTGTAGTGGCCACCCAGCATCGGGATCTTGCGCTCGATGTTGAAACCCGGCGTTCCCTTGTCGACGATGAAGGCCGAGATGCCGCCACGGGATCCTTTTTCGCGGTTCGACGAGGCCATCACGATGGTGAAGTCGGCGGCCTCGGCTCGGCTGATCCAGATCTTGCGGCCGTTGAGCACCCACTGATCGCCCTGACGTTCGGCCCGGGACTTCATCGCGGCCGGATCACCGCCGGCGCCGGGCTCGGAGATCGCGATCGCCGAGACCGTCTCGCCGCGTGCATAGGGTTCGAGATAGCGTGCTTTCTGCTCCGGACTCGCGGTCAGCATCAACATGCGCAGGTTGGGCGAATCGGGTGGCAGGTGGTAGGGGACGATGGTTCTGCCGATCGCCTCGTTGACCGCCACCATCGGCAGCACCGGCAGGTTGGAGCCGCCCATCTCCTCAGGCGCATCCAGGCCCCACAGCCCCAAGTCGTGCGAGCGGCGATCGACGCGGGCATGCTCCTCTTTGGTCAGCATGTGACCCTGGCCAGCCGCCTCGCGTGCGAGGATGCTTTTCTCCAGCGGAATCAGATCTTCATTGACAAAGCGGGTGACCAGGTCAGCCAGCATCCGGTGCTCATGTTCCAACTCGAAATTCATTTGCTTGCGCCTCCACGTTTCAAAGCCTGCCAGTCCTGCTCGGACCACCCAAGCAGGTCTTCGGCACCCGAGGTGCGCAGGTGTGCGCCGCCGTCGATGGTGACCATTTCCCCATTGATGTAACCCGCCTCGTCGCTCACCAGATAGGTGGCGAGATTGGCCAGTTCGATGTGTTCGCCCACACGGCCGAGCGGGTTGCGCGACTGCGGCCCCTCTGAACGCTCGCGCTGCTCGGGTCGCAGCTGCGCCCACGCGCCTGGCGTCGGGAACGGGCCGGGTGCGATGGCCACGGTGCGGATGCCGTGCGGGCCCCACTCCACCGCCAGACTTTTGGTCATGGCGAGCACACCCGACTTGGCGATCGCCGAGGGCACGGTAAACGCCCGGCCGGTGATCGTCGAAGTGGACAGGATGCTGAGCACGACGCCCTTGTGCCTGCTTTCGATCCAGCGGCGACCCACGTTGAGCGTGCAATGAATGGCGCCGTGCAGGGTCGGCCCGATGATCGCCGCCACCGCCCGCGAGGACAACTGATCGGTGCGCGCGACGAAGGTGGCGGCCGCGTTGTTGACCAGCACATCGAGCGGCGCCGTCGCCCACATCTTGCCGATCATCTGCTCGACCGCGCTCGCATCACAAACATCGCATTGATGCACCCCCACCGGCATGCCGGTGTCGGCGCAGATCGATGCAGCGGTGTCCTGCAGCACTTCCAGACGACGCCCCGCAATGTGCACATGGGCGCCCAGCTGCGCGAAACGCCGCGACATTGCTGCGCCCAGCCCACTGCCGCCGCCGGTGACCAGGATTTGTTTGCCTGCGAGAAGATCGGTTCTGAACACGGGGTGGCTCCTTGAATTCAGGCCGCGACAGTTGCACGCCTGATCACGCCGGCGGCCGCCAGTCGATCGATCTCACCGGCAGTAAAACCGGCCTCGGCGAGAATTTCATTGGTGTGCTCGCCCAGCAGCGGGGCGAACGATCGCACCTGCGCGGGCGACCCCATGAAACGGATCGGCGGACGCGCACAACGGATGGTTCTCTGACCCGGCATCTCGGCGGTCTGCAGAAAGTTCACCGCCTTCAGGTGCGGGTGCCCGGGCAGTTCTTCGAGCCTGTAGATGGGGGTGGCCGGCACATCGAGTTCGTCGCAGATCGCCATCCATTCGGCGGTTGTCTGGGTCCGCGCGATGTCGGGCAGCATCGCGATAAAACCATCTTTGGTCGCGGCCGGCTTGCGCCCGCCGGTGAGCAGGCGGGCATAACCGGCTGGCGCCTCCTGCGGCTCAACAGTGAGCCCGCCCAGGTGCTCGGCCAGCACGAAGGCCGTCATGGTTTCGAGCACCGGCACCTCGACCTGCTGACCGCGGCCGTGGCGCTCGCGGTGAAACAAAGCCGCCAGCACCGCATTGACCATCGCCATGCCCGTTGTCTTGTCGGCGATCAGGCTGGGTACGTAGTCGGGCAATGATTGCTGGATGAGGTTCAACCCGACCAGTCCGCGGGCGGCCTGGATGATGTCGTCGAAGGCCGGCCGCTCGATCGCCGCGACGCGCATGGTGTGGACCAGCACATCGGCCGAGGCGACAAGCCTCTCGAGCACCGCTCCCCCCTGGGCTGTTTTCAGGTCGATTGAAAGAGATCGCTTATTGCGATTCAGGGCGAGGAAAATCGAGCTCATACCCTGGTTGCGCGACACGCCGTTGGCGCGCATCAGATCGCCTTCGAGGGCTTCGATCTTGATGATCTCGGCGCCATAGTCGCCGAGAATCTGCGTGGCCAGGGGGCCGAGAACCTGCGTGGCCAGGGGGCCGAGAACCACCGCGGTGAGATCGAGGATGCGCACACCGGCCAAAGGCCCGGTGGCGGCGGCCTTCGCGGCGGTCTGAGGGCTGCTGTCTGGTGTCATGGCGGGCGGGCGTCTGGCGCGGGCCGTGCGCCGATCAGGTGGTGGGGCGTTGACGATCGATGGGCGCGACACGCTGAACGCGGTCAGGCCTTCGGGGAAGTATTTTTGCGAACGAGCAGAATCAATGACACATATGTAGTGAATATTAACATATACATATCAGACGATCGATCCATTCCGAGCGCTGGTCTGCCGCGGTTGCAGGTGCGAACGGCCCGGTCCAAGATGCGGGGTTCGCGGCCGGGCCCGGCCGCATTTCCCATTGAATTCCCCGACAGTGTAATGACCATGACGATAGTGCTTGTGCGCCACGGCGAAACGCCCCTCAATGCCGCCCGGATCATGCAGCCGCCGGACACGCCGCTGAGCGAACGGGGCGCCGCGCAGGCGCTCGCAGCCGCGCAGCGCCTGGCCGCGATGCCGCTGGCCGGCATTCTGAGCAGCGACATGCGCCGCGCCTTCGACACCGCACGCTCCATTGCCGACGCGCAGGGCCTGCCGATCCACACCACGCCGCTGCTGCACGAACGCAACTTCGGCGACCTGCGTGGACAGCCCTACGACAACCTGGGCTTCAACCCCTTCGACATGACAGGCGCGCCACCCGGTGGCGAGTCGGTGCCGGATTTCCTCGCCCGTGTCGCCAGGGCGTTCGAATACGCCCTGCAGCTTCGCGCCACCCTGAACGGGCCGCTCGCGGTGGTTGCCCACGGACTGGTCATCAAGGCGATGCTGGCGCATCACACGCGCCTGCCGGCCGGCGTCGAGGTCCCGGAACGGCTCGGCAATACCTCGATCACCATCTTGTCGGCGCTCCCCCCGCACGAAACCAGCCTGGTCAACTGCACCGTCCACCTCGACGGTAAGCTGGGCGAAGACGGCAACAGTCTTTCGGGCGGTTGAACCATGAGCGCAGTACTGGCGCAGACCACCCAAGGTGAACTGCGCGCCCTGGTCGATCTCAACGGGATGAAAGTCTTCAAAGGCATCCCCTACGCCGAGCCGCCGGTGGGCGAGCGGCGTTTCCTCGCGCCCGTGCCGCCACAGCCCTGGCAGGGCACCCGTGATGCCTTGACGCTCGGACCGGGCTGCCCGCAGGTGCCCAGTCCGACGCTGCCAGTGGGCCCGTCGATCAGCGAAGACTGCCTGTACCTGAACGTCTGGACACCGGCAACCGCTGACGGACGCAAACGTCCGGTCATGGTCTGGCTGCACGGCGGCGCTTTTCACTTCGGCTCGTGCGCCAGCCCCAGCACCGACGGCAGCCGGCTGGCCCAGCGCGGCGACGTGGTCGTGGTGAGTCTGAATCACCGGCTGAATGTATTTGGTTTTCTTCACCTGCAGGAGGCCTTCGGCGACCAGGCCGAATTCGCCGGCCACGCCGGCATGCTCGACATCGTCCAGGCACTGCGTTGGGTGCGCGAGAACATCGAGGCCTTCGGCGGCGACCCCGATCAGGTGACGTTGTTCGGCGAATCCGGCGGCGGGCGCAAGGTGAGCGTGCTGATGGCGATGCCGCAGGCCGAAGGGCTGTTTCACCGCGCCATCGTGCAAAGCGGTGCGCATCCCCGTCTGGTCTCGCGTGCCCTGGCGGGACGGTTCGCACAAGGACTGATCGCCAGTCTGCCCGGGGCGCCCGCCAGTTTTCGCGAGATCCAGGAGATGCCCGCAGATCGCCTCTTCGAAGCCACCGTGCGCTATATCGAATCGGTGCAGGACCCTGAATTGCCGGCCAGCCCAGGCGCCCGATGGCTGGTGATGTCGCCGGTTCTGGACGGACTGCACCTGCCGCATCACCCCTTCGATCCAGCCGCCCCTTCGGGACGCCAGGTGCCGCTGCTGATCGGCAGCAACAAGGACGAGTCGGCGCTGTTCCTCACCCGCACGATCGAGCCCTCGACCATCGATGAATCAGCGATGCGAAAGCGCGTGCACCTGCTGCTGGGCGATCGCGCCACAACGCTGCTCGCAGCCCGCGAGCGCGTCTGCCCGGGCGAGTCGCCCTGGGCGCGGCTGGTTGCGCTGAGCTCGGAGGATCGCCGCCTGCTGTCGATCGAGACCGCGGAGCACAAATGCCGGCAGGGCGGCGCTCCGGTGTTCATGTACTACTTCACCTGGGAAACCGATGTGCCCTGGCTGATGTCGGCGCACACTCTGGAGATTCCCTTCGTGTTCGACACGGTGCAGGCGTCGCCGATTACCGGCTCGGCGCCTCGGCGACAAGAACTGGCTGCGCTGATGAGCGACACCTGGCTCGCATTTGCACGGCACGGCAGGCCAGCGCACGCCGGACTGCCTTACTGGCCTGCCTACCAGTTGCCCGAGCGCAGCACGATGGTGCTGGACCTGCCACCGCACCTCGAGAGCGATCCACGCGGCGACGAGCGCCGTGCCTGGCGCGGCAAGGTGCCCATGCCCTGGGAACCGGGCGCCAGCGTCGGCGCCGTCTGAATCCGGACCCGCCGATGCCGCGTCTCGCAGGCGCCTGTCAGCGTTGAATCCTGAAGGCGGTCGAAGTTGAATCCTGCCGCTCCCCAGGAGGCTGTCGGGGCTGAATTCTAGAGCCCGTTCAAAAAACCGAGCAGCAGGCGGTTCACCTCCTGTGGATTCTCCTGCTGCACCCAGTGCCCCGGCCCTTCGATGATGTGACAGCCGCGAATCCCGGACAGCGTTCGCGGGAACGCCTCGATCTGCTGCATCGATGCGGGAAACCGCAGCACCCCGTCGCGACTGCCCGCAATGAACATCGAGGGCTGCGTGATGAGTCGGCCATGCCAGGGCGCCATCAGCCGCCAGTTGCGCGTCAGGTTTCGATACCAGTTCAGTCCGCCGCGAAATCCGGCACGACTGAATTCGCCCGTGTACCAGTCGAGGTCGGCCTCGCTGAGCCAGGCCGGCAGCTTGTCTGGATCAACCGTGTTGGCGAAAAACCCGCCAGCCTCGGGCAGCACCGAAAAGCCCTTGCCGGTCTGCGACATGTCGCCGCTGGCGGTGAAGTAGATGCGCCGCAGCGAGTTGCGCACGTCTGCTTCGAATTCAGCTTCGGCCACCCCAGGCGTCTGAAAATACTGCATGTAAAAGCGGGTGATGCCCTGCTTGCGCAAGGCCGACAGCAGATCGATGCCGCCGCGCGGCGTCCACGGCACGCTCATGCCCACCACCGCACGGAAGAGATCGGGACGCAGCAGCGCGCAGTGCCACGCCACCGGCGCACCCCAGTCGTGGCCGACCACCACGGCCTGCGTCGCGCCCAGTTCCTTGACCAGCGCAACCATGTCGCCGACCAGGTCGAGGATGGTGAAGCTCTCGATGTCGGCTGGCGCATCGGTGCCGCCATAACCACGCATGTCGGGCGCCACGCAGCGATAGCCCGCCGCCGCCAAGGCCAGCATCTGATGGCGCCACGAGTACCAGCTCTCGGGCCAGCCATGACAAAAGAGCACGAGCGGGCCGGTGCCGCATTCGGCATAGCGCTGCACGATGCCATTGGCGGTGACCGACTTCAGATCGATGCCCGCAACCGGCGATTGACTCATTCAGGTCTCCAGGCGTGAGGCGATGGCAGCATTGCCTCAGACACTGAGGATCACTTTGCCGAAGTGCTTGTTTTCCTTCATGTGCGCCAGCGCCGCGAGCGCGTCGTCGAGCGCAAACACCCGATCGACCGGCAGTGCGAGCTGGCCGGCCGCAATCGCCGGGCCGAGATCGGCCCGCATCCGGGTGTTGATCTCACGCACTTCGTCGATCGAACGGGTGCGAAAGGTGACGCCGATATAGCTGATTCGACGCAGCGCGTGAAGATCGAAATCAAACTCGCCACGGGTGCCGCCGAGCCGGCCGACATTGACGATGCGCCCGAGGATGCGGGTGGCCTGCATGTTCTGATTGGCCACGCCGTGGGAGACCTGATCGATGATCACGTCGACACCCCGCCCGCCGGTGGCCTGCAGCACCTGTTCGACCCAGCCCGGATCGAGGGAATCGATGGCCAGATGGGCACCGAAGTCCTTGAGACGGGCGCGCCTGCCGGCATCGGTGGACGAGCCGATGACGACGGCCGCACCCCGATGGCGGGCAATCTGCATCGCCATCAGGCCGACACCTGAACTGGCGCCCTGCACGAGCACTGACCCGCCGGCTGCCAGTCGCCCATGGGTGATCAGCGCGTCGTGCATGGTCTGCAGAGCAACCGGCAAGGTGGCTGCCTGCTCGAAGCTCATCTGAGCCGAGGGGATAGGCATGACCCTTCCCCAGTCAGCCACCGCGTACTCGGCAAATGCCGCGCTGCCCGAACACATCACGCGGTCGCCGATTTTCAGGCTGGCGGGCACCTGCGCGCCGATCTCGACGATCTCGCCCGCGAACTCGAGCCCGAGCACAGTGCCGGCGCCGCCGCTGACCCCATGTCGGTGCCCTGCGGCCATGCCGAGGTCGGCCCGATTCAGGCCGCAGGCACGCACCCGGACCAGAACTTCGGAGGGCTTGGGGACAGGCATGGCGGCCTGAAGAATGGCGGGGCCTTGGGCTCCGACGACAACTGCTTTCATGGACTCACTCCTGGTGGGTGCTTCGAGATGGAGAAGTGTCGCGCAGGATTCAGCGCAGCGCGATGCTCAGCGCGCCGCGTGAATCAGCGGCGCAAGATGCAGACAGGCGATGCCGTGCTCGTCTCCCGCCAGCAGGGGATAGCGCAGCAGCACCTGCGGATCGTGCCCCGGAATGACGTGATCGGCGGAGTCGGCCTCGGCCCTCAAGCGGCGGTGCCCGTCGAGCATGTCGGCAACGTTGTAGACGATCGGGAACGGCCGACCCCGCTCCATGTTTTCGTAGTAGTGGCTGGCATCGGACGCCAGCACCACCTGGCCGCGCGCCGTTTTCACTTTCACCGATTGCAGGCCTTGCGTGTGCCCGCCGATCAGCATCAGCTGCACCCCGGGCGCGATCGTGGCATCGCCTTTGTGAAAGCTCACCCGATCGGCGTAAACATGGCGCACGAGATCGGTGACGTCCTGCACCGAGTAGGCATGGCGCATCGCCGCATGACACATGCAGCGCCCGGTGGCAAAACTCACTTCCGCATCCTGGATATGGAAGCGCGCGCGCGGCAGCTTGCCCAGGTTGCCGGCATGGTCGTAATGCAGGTGCGTGATCACCACATCGGTCACATCCTCAGGCGCAACCCCCAGAGCGGCCAACGCCGCGATCGGGCAGCGGCGCAGCCGCCGGTCGCGTGCCTTGGCGGCTTCATCGCCGAAGCCGGTGTCGACGAGAATCAGGCGCCCGGGCGCGCGCAGCAGCCAGACGAAAAAATCCATCGGCATCGGACCATCGTGGTCATCGTTGACGATGAAGTTCTGGCTGCGCTGGCGCTGTTCGTAGGTGGCGTAACGGATTGCGTAGATTTCCCAATCGATCATCGTCGAATCAGTCATGCAGTAACTCCCGATTTCAATCCAGCGTGGCGCCGGTGCGTTTGACCACATCGGCCCAGCGACCCGTTTCTTCGACCACGAACGCACGAAACTTCTCTTCGCTCATGCCGGTCAAGGTCTGGCTGCCGATCCGCTCGAACGGTCCGACCACCGCGGGATCGGCCAGCAAACACTCCGGTTGCCCTCGGGTTTTCGGCCACGACCGAACGAGCCATGATTGTGTCGGATAGCAGAGTCCCCGAAACCGCAGCGGCGGATCGTTTCTGGGCCGCCAGGCGTCCAGCACCGACTGGCAATGCAGAACCACCAGGAACGGATCGCCGACGCCTCAGCGGGTCAGGTCGAGTTCCATGAAACGAGTGCCCGGAACCGGGTTGTCGCGGTAGGCTGCGATAACGCGAAACCCGGCCTTCAGGTACAGCGCTCGGGCGCTGCGCATCGCACCGGGTCGGCAGGTGAGCTGATCCGAAGGCTCGGCGCTGGTCGAAGCGAAGGCGGGTCCGACAGAAGAGGGTTCGGTGGGTGAAGTTCAGTCATCGAGCCATGCCGTTTCGGGCGCGCCACGGCAGCGCGCCTGATGCTAGAGTGTAAGGTCACCACTGATTGGACTGCACGCCACTGACTGCCATGACTTTCGAATGGCCCAAGATGCTGTGGCTGCTTACGCTGATTCCGGCTTCCGCCATGGCCTGGATCTGGCTGCTGCGCACCCGCTCGACGCTGGCCGCGCGCTACGTCGGCCTTCGAATCGATCACGCAAAGCCGGTAGCCTGGCCCCGGCTTCGCCGGCATCTGCCGGCGCTGCTGCTGCTGGCGGCGCTCACCGGCGCGGTCATCGGCATCGCGCGGCCACGCGCGGCCGTGGTGCTGCCCTCGCAGCAGCAGACCATTCTGCTGGCCATCGACGTGTCGCTGAGCATGCGCGCCCGCGACGTCGAACCCAACCGGTTCACCGCAGCCAAGGTCGCAGCCAAGGCCTTCGTCGAAGAATTGCCG
>JAYVOV010000618.1:0-3517 GCA_043757735.1 Burkholderiaceae bacterium | reverse complement strand
CTCGCGCGGGCGCGCGCCGCGCTGCTGACCCGTGATGGGCGCCATGCCTTCACCGATATCATCTGCACCTCGATCGAAGACATCGATGGCGATCCCGTTCTGCTGTCCGTGGTGACCGATATCACCGCCGAACACAAGCTGGAAGACGAACTGCGCCGTCTCGTGATGCAGCAGGGGGCCTTGCTGCGCACGATGACCTCCGGCGTCATGATGGTCGTGAACGATCGGGTCGTGCGCTGCAACGCCTCGCTCGAGCGACTGCTGGGCATCGACTCCGGCCGGATCATCGGCCGGGCGATCGCCGACGTCCTCGACTGCGAACCGACGTGGGCGCAGATGCGTGAGCAGTTCGATCGTGTCGGCGAGTCCCCGGCCGATGGCGGCAGGGTGATCCGGGTTCGTCGGTCGCCGGGGGAGATCATCTGCGCGATGCAGGTCAGACCCATCGACCCAGACTCTTCGATGGGACTGATCGTCACGCTGCACGACATCACCGAGATCAAGGCGCAGCAGGATCGCCTGATGCGCGCCAACGCCGAACTCGGCGCAGTCGTCGACAACACAGCGGTGGCTATCGCCTACCTGGAGGGCGAGCGATTTTCGCGCACCAATCGGCCCATGCAGTCGCTGCTCGGCGCATCGGCCGAGGTTCTCGCCGGCAAGCGGCTGCGTGATTTTGCGCATCCTCACGACGATGCCTGTGCGCGGATGCTGCGGGCGCTGGCGGCCCAGCCCAGGCTGCCGCAGACGGCGGCATTGCGTCTGCTCACGCTGGCTGGCGGTGAAGTGACCTGCCTGATGCATCTGGGGCCGGTCGATCTGCAGCACGCGCCTGACGCCTCGATCGTGATCGCCATCGACATGTCCGGTCAGCAGGCGGCGCTGACCGCGCTCGCCGCTACCCAGGAGCGCTTCGGGCGGTTCGCCGAAGCGCTCGACGAAGCGGTGTTCGTCATCGACGCCGAGCGCGAGCAGGCTTTGTTTGCCAATCGCCGCTTCGAATGTGTTCTGGGAGTGGCTGCCGACGACTTCCTTGCGCGACCCTCGAGCGCCTGGCGCTATCTGACCGAGACCGACCGCACCAAGGTGGCTGCGCTGCTGCACGCCGCGCTGAGCGAAGGCCATCAGGAGACCGATGTCCAGCTCGCGCTGCCCGACGGGCGGCTGCGCATCTTGCGCCTGCGGTTTTTCCCGGCCCGTCTGGGCAGCGCCGAGATCTATTGTCTGGCCGAAGACGTCACCGACATCCGCGGCGTCGCCGAACGGCGGCTGCAGGAAGCCCTGCTTCAGAAGGACACGCTGGTCCGCGAGGTCCATCATCGAATCAAGAACAACCTTCAGGGGGTGGCCGGTCTGCTGCAGCAGTCCGCCGCGCGCCGTCCCGAGATCGCCCCGCAGCTCGACGAGATCGTCGGGCAGATCCAGGCTATCGCCCAGGTCCATGGCCTGCAGGTTCGCGACAAAGGCGCACTGCCACTGGCGCGTCTGGTGCTGGCCGTGGTCGAGAATCTGTCGCGCGGTTTCGGTGTCGTCATTCGTCACGATCTGCGGCGCGACGACGAGACCCAGGACTGGCGTGTGCCCGAGCAGGAGGCCGTGCCGGTGGCCCTGGTGATCAATGAGTTGTGCACCAATGCGATAAAGCACCGGCAAGGCGGCGATGAACTCGAGGTCGAGCTGCGCCGGGTCGATCAGTCGCTGATGCTGGTGGTGCGCAATCCGGGCGTGCTCAAACCGGGCTTTTCGCTGGAGCGCTATGAACCCTCGCCGTCCGGGCTTGGGCTCATCAAGGCCTTGCTGCCGCGCCGCGGCACCCGATTGTCGCTGCGGGTTCAGGACGAGCAGGTGGTATCCGAACTCCAGATGTGGCCGCCGGTGATCCGCTTCGGTGACGGCTGATGGCGAGCCTGCAATACGGTCCTCCGGCGAGGGCCGCCAGGACCCGCCTCGATCTGCCGGCGCGTCGGGTTATGATCATAGCGTACCGGGTCTGCGTCATCCCTCGATTGCCTGCCTTGAATTCATGAACTCCCCTCACGCCACGATTCTGGTTTGCGATGACGATCGGCTGGTGCTGATCACGCTGGCGTCCGCACTGAAAAATGCGGGCTATGACGTGATCGAGGCAGACAACGGCGATGACGCGATTCTGCTTGCGCGCCAGCACCGCCCCGATCTGGCGCTGCTCGATATCCGAATGGACGGCAAGAGCGGCCTCGACGTCGCCTCCTACCTGCGCGACTACGTCGGCACACCATTCATGTTCCTGTCGGCATTCAGCGATGACGCCTTCATTGCGAAGGCTCGCGAGTTCGGGGCTCTGGACTATCTCGTCAAGCCCATTGACATCGAACTTATCGCACCGGCGGTCGCGCAGGCGTTGCGTGCGGCGCGTGAACGCGATTCGCGCGATGCGCCGTCACCGGGTGCTCGTGCCAATGCGTCTGCGCAAGACCAGGAGGCGCTCCGGCTGATCGCGATCGGCATCCTGATGGAACGATTCCGTCTGACGCGCGAAAGCGCCGAACAGCGGCTGTTGGCGCTGGCGCGTCAGGCTGCGCGGCCGGAGGCGCAGTTCGCCCAGGATCTGGTACGCAGCATCGATTCCATCAACGCGGTGTCGCCGTCCACGGCAATTCGTTGAGGGTGAAGTAGAAGCTCGCCCCGGCCCCGGGCGAGCTCTCGGCCCAGATGCGCCCGCGGTGGCGCTGCACGATCCGCGCGACCGTTGCGAGCCCCACCCCTGTCCCAGGGAAGTCGTTTGCGCTGTGCAGGCGCTGAAACGCACCGAACAGGCGGTCGGCGAATCGCATGTCGAAGCCCGCGCCGTTGTCGAGAACCCGAAACACCATGGTTGTCCCCTGGCGCTGGCAGTCGAATTCGATCACCGCATGCTCGGTACGCCCTGTGTATTTCCAGGCATTGCCCAGCAGGTTTTCCAGGACGATGCGCAACAGGGTGCGATCGCCGCTGGCGACGCTCGAGGGCGCGATGACGATCTTGACCTGGCGCTCGGGTGCCTGCGAGCGCAACTCGTCGACGATCTGCTGGGCCATCAGCGACAGATCGACCGGACCCGGCACGATGGGCTGCGACGATACCCTGGCCAGGCTGAGCAGCGAATCGATCATCTGATTCATCCGTGCTGCGGCGGTGAGAATCCGGTTCAGGTGATCATGGCCGATGCGATCGATCGATGCCGAAAAGTCTTCTTTGAGGATTCGCGCAAATCCGTCGACCACCCGCAGCGGAGCCCGCAGGTCATGGGAGACGGTATAACTGAAAGACTCCAGTTCGCGCGAGGCTTGCTCCAGTTCATGCAGACGTGCCGACTGCTCGGCTACCAGTCTGTGCGCGGCTCCGGCCTGCTCGCGCAGGCGTGCGGTCTCGGCGTGGAAATAATCGATCGATAGCGCCGCCTGCGGCTGCAGTCCGTCCAGCGGCGAGACTGGATCAACTCGAATCGACGCGGTCCGGGTCTGGCCGTAGCGGTCGCCGAGTTCTGATTCGAGTCTGG
>JAYVOV010000617.1:0-3517 GCA_043757735.1 Burkholderiaceae bacterium | reverse complement strand
CAGTCGGAGCCGATCCGCTCATGGGTGACGGCGCTGGCATCCTGACCCAGATTCCCGACCAGTTCTTCCGAGAAGAAATGGTCTTGCAGGGCATCGTGCTGCCGCCGGCCGGCGAGTACGGTGTGGGCATCGTCTTTCTGCCCAAAGAGCACGCTTCGCGCCTGGCCTGCGAGCAGGAGGTCGAGCGTGCGGTGCGTGCCGAACGCCAGGTGCTGCTGGGCTGGCGCGATGTGCCGATCGATCGCGAGATGGCGATGTCGCCCACCGTCAAGGCCAAGGAGCCTGTGATCCGTCAGGTCTTCATCGGCCGCGGCCCCGACGTCATGGTGACCGATGCCCTCGAGCGCAAGCTGTACGTCATCCGCAAGATGGCCAGCCATGCGGTGCAGGCGCTCAATCTGAAGCACGGCAAAGAGTATTTCGTGCCGTCGATGTCGGCGCGCACCATCGTCTACAAAGGGCTGCTGCTGTGTGGCCAGGTCGGCCAGTACTACAAAGACCTCCAGGACCCGCGCTTCGTGTCGGCGCTCGCCCTGGTGCATCAGCGGTTCTCGACCAACACTTTCCCCGAATGGCCGCTGGCGCATCCGTACCGGCTGATCGCACACAACGGCGAGATCAACACCGTCAAGGGCAACTACAACTGGCTGCGGGCCCGCGAAGGCGTGATGCGCTCGCCGGTGCTGGGCGAGGACCTGCCCAAGCTGTATCCCATCGTCTACGCCGGGCAGTCCGACACCGCCACTTTCGACAACTGTCTGGAACTGCTGGTGATGGCGGGTTATCCCATCGCCCACGCGATGATGATGATGATTCCCGAGGCCTGGGAACAGCACACCCTGATGGATCCCAAGCGGCGCGCCTTCTACGAATTCCACGCCGCGATGATGGAGCCCTGGGATGGCCCGGCGGCGATCGCCTTCACCGATGGCCGCCAGATCGGCGCCACGCTGGATCGCAACGGCCTGCGGCCGGCGCGTTATTGCGTCACCGACGAAGACATGGTGATCATGGCCTCCGAAGCCGGCGTGCTGCAGATTTCCGAGAGCAAGATCGTCAAGAAGTGGCGCCTGCAGCCCGGCAAGATGTTCCTGATCGACCTCGAGCAGGGCCGCATCATCGACGATGCCGAGCTCAAGAACCAGCTCGCCAACAGCAAGCCCTATCGTGAGTGGATCGAAGCGATCCGCATCAAGCTCGACGAGATCGATGCGCAGCGCGCCGACGTCCAGGTCGATCTGGCCACCACCCGGCCGCTGGCATCGCTGCTCGACCGTCAGCAGGCCTTCGGCACACCCAGGAAGACATCAAGTTCCTGATGACCCCGATGGCCCAGAGCGGCGAAGAGGCGATCGGCTCGATGGGCAACGATTCCCCGCTGGCGGTGCTGTCAGACAAATACAAGCCGCTGTACAACTACTTCAAGCAGCTGTTCGCACAGGTCACCAACCCGCCGATCGACCCGATCCGCGAACAGATGGTGATGTCGCTGGTGTCGTTCATCGGACCCAAGCCCAACCTGCTCGACCTGAACAACATCAACCCGCCGATCCGCCTCGAGGTGTCGCAGCCGGTTCTCGATTTCGAGGACATGGCCAAGATCCGCCATATCGAGCACTACACCGACAACAAGTTCAAGTCTTTCGAACTCGACGTCTGCTATCCGCTCGCCTGGGGCAGCGAAGGCATCGAGGCTCGTCTGGCGTCGCTGGCCGCGCAGGCCGAAGATGCGGTGCGTTCGGGCTACAACATCCTCATCGTGTCTGATCGAAAGGTGGCGGCCGACAGCGTGGCCATCCCGTCGCTGCTCGCGCTGAGCGCGGTTCATCAGCACCTTGTCAACCAGGGGCTGCGCACCAGCACCGGTCTGGTCGTGGAGACCGGCTCGGCGCGCGAGGTGCATCACTTTGCGCTGCTGGCCGGTTATGGCGCCGAGGCGATCCATCCGTATCTCGCGATGGAAACACTGGCCGCGATGTATCGGGCCAGCGGTGGCGATGCGGCTGCCGACAAAGCCGTCTACAACTACGTCAAGGCGATCGGCAAGGGCCTGAACAAGGTGATGTCCAAGATGGGCATCTCCACCTACATGAGCTATTGCGGGGCCCAGATCTTCGAGGCGATCGGCCTGTCGCGAGCCATGGTCGACAAGTACTTCACCGGCACCGCGACCAACATCGAGGGTATCGGTGTCTTCGAGGTGGCCGAAGAGGCGATTCGCATGCACCGGTCCGCGTTCAGCGATGACCCAGTGCTGGCGCATACGCTCGACGCCGGCGGCGAGTACGCCTACCGCACCCGCGGCGAAGCGCACATGTGGACGCCCGACACGATCGCTGCGCTGCAGCACTCCACCAAGTCGGGCAGTTATGCGTCGTACCAGGAGTACGCACGGCTCATCAACGACCAGAGCGTGCGCCACATGACCTTGCGCGGCCTGTTCGAGTTCCGGCTCGACGCAGCCACCGCGGTGCCGATCGAGGAGGTCGAGCCGGCCAGGGAAATCGTCAAGCGCTTCGCCACCGGTGCGATGTCGCTGGGGTCGATTTCCACCGAAGCTCACACCACCCTCGCCATCGCCATGAACCGCATCGGCGGCAAGAGCAATACCGGCGAAGGCGGTGAAGACCCGATGCGCTATCGCAGCGAACTTCGCGCCGGCCACTCGGTGATCAAGGACGGCGATACGGTGGGCTCGATCATCGGCGCCGACCGCATCGAAGTCGACATGCCCCTGAAGGCGGGCGATTCCCTGCGCTCGCGGATCAAGCAGGTCGCCTCCGGACGCTTTGGTGTCACCGCCGAGTACCTGTCGAGCGCCGATCAGATCCAGATCAAGATGGCCCAGGGCGCCAAGCCTGGTGAAGGCGGCCAGTTGCCCGGCCACAAGGTGACCGACTACATCGGTATGCTGCGTTTCTCGGTGCCCGGCGTGGGTCTTATTTCGCCGCCGCCGCACCACGATATTTACTCGATCGAAGACCTTGCCCAGCTCATTCACGACTTGAAGAACGCGAACAGTCGCGCGTCCATATCGGTCAAGCTGGTGTCCGAGGTGGGCGTGGGCACTGTCGCCGCGGGTGTGTCGAAGGCCAAGGCCGACCATGTCGTCATCGCCGGTCACGATGGCGGCACGGGCGCCTCGCCCTTGTCGTCCATCAAGCACGCCGGAACGCCCTGGGAGCTCGGTCTGGCCGAGACCCAGCAGACTCTGGTGATGAATCAGCTGCGCGGCCGGATCGTCGTGCAGGCCGACGGCCAGATGAAGACCGGCCGCGACGTTGCCATCGGCGCGCTGCTGGGCGCCGATGAATTCGGCTTCGCCACCGCGCCGCTGGTGGTCGAGGGCTGCATCATGATGCGCAAATGCCACCTCAACACCTGCCCCGTAGGCGTGGCCACGCAAGACCCGGTGCTGCGCAAAAAATTCCAGGGCCGGCCCGAGCATGTTGTCAATTTCTTCGTCTTCATCGCCGAAGAAGCGCGCCAGTTGATGGCCCAACTGGGCATCCGCAAG
>JAYVOV010000616.1:0-3517 GCA_043757735.1 Burkholderiaceae bacterium | reverse complement strand
CGGTCACGCGCGCCGACCGCAAAGGCGACCAATGGGTGGTCAATGGCCAGAAGCTCTGGACCTCCGGCGCGCAAAAGGCCGACTGGGGACTGCTGCTGGCGCGCACCGACTGGGGCAAGACCAAACACGCGGGCCTGTCGTTTTTCATCCTCGATATGCACCAGCCCGGCGTCGTCGTGCAGCCGCTCACCCAGATGAACGGCCACGCCACCTTCAACCAGATCTTCATCACCGACGCCGCCGTGCCCACCGATCACCTGCTGGGCCGCGAAGGTGGCGGCTGGGCGGTCACCACCACCACGCTGATGCACGAGCGGCGCGGTGCCGATGGTCTGCGCACCTGGGGCATGTCCGGGTCGAGCAAGCCCGGGCGGGCCTATCAGGAGGAGCGGGCCGAGATCGAGATCGCGCTGGCGCCCTACAAGTGGTATCCCAATCGGGCGGGCCGGGTCGAGCTGGTCATTCCGCGTGCCAAAGAAACCGGCAAGTTCGACGACCCGGTGGTGCGCCAGGAAATCGCCAGACTGCTGACGCTCGCAAAATCGGCCGAGTGGACCGCACGGCGGGCCCGCACCGCGCAGGAAAGCGGGCTGCCGCAGGGGCCTGAGGGCTCCCTGGGCAAACTGATCGCCAGTCATGTGGCTCGATCGGCCGCGCGGGTTCACACCTTGATTTCCGGTGCCGACGCTTTGCTGTCCGGTGCCGATGGACCCTTGAACGGGGCCATCGCCGAGATTCTGGTTTCGGTGCCGGCCACCTCGATCGCCGGTGGCACCGACGAGATCCAGCGCAACATCATCGCCGAGCGGGTGCTGGGCATGCCCAAGGAGCCGAGCGTGGATACCGACAAGCCGTATCGGGATGTACCGCGCAACGTGGCGGGGTGAGCAGATCGCTGCTGCTGGGCCACCGGCAAGCCGGAGCGCTTTGTCGCCCCGGCTTGTCGCACCTGAAGACTTCCGAACCCATGAGGCAATCCCATGACGTCCCAGGCACTCGCACCGTATTCCGTGGTGGCTTTCAATGCCGCCAAGCTCTCCGAAAACAAGATGCACGACGACACAGTGGCCAAGCGTTTCGGCTTCACCGGCGGCTTGGTCCCGGGCGTCGATGTCTTCGCGTACATGAGCCATGCGCCGCTGGCTCTGTGGGGCCGAGCCTTCCTCGAGCATGGCCACATGGCAGGCCGCTTCGGCAAGCCGCTCTACGAGGGCGAAACCGCCACTGTCACCGCGCTCGAACGCGACGGTGGTCTCGATGTGACGATCGAGAGCCAGGGCATCGTCTGCGGCACGGCCCGCGCGACGCTGCCGGCGCCGGCAGGCCCGATCGCGCTGGGCGACTTCGGGCAAGGCACTCCGCCCGAACACGGCCATCGCCCGCCCGCTGACGAGCACAGCTACCGGCCCGGGGCCTGGCTGGGCATTCACCCGTTCGTGTTCTCGGCCGACCAGCAGGCAACTTACCTGAAGGACATCGGCGAGCAGAATCCGGTGTATGCCGAGCAGGGCATCCTGCACGACGGCACGCTGCTGCGTGCCTGCAACTGGGTGCTGACCCACAGCGCCCGGATGGGGCCGTGGATACACGTTGGCAGCACCGTCCGGCACCTGGCCGTCGGCCGCGTGGGCGACGAAATTTCGGTGCGCGCCAAAGTGCTGCGCAACTACGAGAACAAAGGGCACAAGATCGTCGAACTCGATGCGCTGATCATTGCCAACGGCAAGACCCCGATCGCGCGCGTGGAACACGCGGCGATCTACGAGCCGAGGCAGGTGAGGGCCGCCTGAGCGGGTCGCCTGAGCGGGTCGTCTGAGCAGGTCACCTGAGCGGGCTGCCCCGCGCGCACAGGCTGCGCGTCGATCAGACGATCCGGCTCTTCTTGTCGCCCCAGTACTTGTCGCGCAGCACTTTCTTGTAGAGCTTGCCGGTCGGCAGGCGCGGCAGTTCGTCGGTGAAGTCGATGCTGCGCGGCAGCTTCTGGCGCGACAGGTGCTCGCCGCAGAAGTCGATGAGTTCCTGGGCCAGTGCCGGCCCGGCCTCGATACCGGGCACCAGTTGAATCACCGCCTTCACCTCTTCGCCGAGGTCTTCGTTGGGCACGCCGAACACCGCTGCGTCGGCTACCTTGGGATGGGTGATCAGCAGGTTCTCGCACTCTTGCGGGTAGATGTTCACGCCGCCCGAGATGATCATGAAGGTGGAGCGGTCGGTGAGGTATAAAAAGCCATCGTCGTCGACATAGCCGACGTCGCCCACCGTGCTCATCTCGCCATTGGCCGAGCGTGATTCGGCGGTGCGGCCCGCGTCGTTGAAGTACTCGAAGGGGGTGGCCGTCTTGAACCAGATCTCGCCCGACACGCCTTTGGGGCAGGGCTTCATGCCTTCGTCCAGGATGTGCAGGTCGCCCAGCAGCACGCGGCCCACCGTGCCGCGGTGGGCGAGCCACTCCTGGCTGTCGCAGGCGGTGAAGCCCAGGCCTTCGGTGGCGCCGTAGTACTCGTGAATGATCGGGCCCCACCAGGCGATCATCTGTTCCTTCACCTGTGCCGGGCAGGGCGCGGCGGCATGGATGGCGATCTCCAGCGACGACAGGTCGTAGCGCTTGCGCACGTCTTCGGGCAGCTTGAGCAGGCGGCTGAACATGGTCGGCACCAGCTGGCTGTGGCTGACCTTGTACTTCTCGATCAGCGCCAGATATTGCTCGGGGTCGAAGTGCTCCATGACGATCACCGTGCCGCCGTTGCGGATGGTGAGCGACACCGCAGCCTGCGGCGCCGAGTGGTATAGCGGCGCGGGCGAGAGGTAGATCATGTCGGCCCGGTAGCGCCAGAGCTTGTTCAGGAAGTGAAAGATCGGCAGCGGCTCTGACGGCGGGCCGTCGGGCAGAGGGCGCACGATGCCCTTCGGGCGCCCGGTGGTGCCTGAGGAATAGAGCATCGGCGTGCCGAGCGATTCATCGGCGATCGGGGTTGCGGGGAAGGCCGCCACCGCATTGGCGTAGTCCTTGCAGAGCGCGTCCTCGCCGGTGCTGTCGACGACCAGGCAAAGTGTCACACCGGGGCATGATTTGAGCGCTTCGCGTGCCACTTCGAGCCGCGACACCGACGTGATCAGCAGCTTTGATTCGCTGTTGTTCAGGATATAGGTGAGTTCTTCGGCCTTCAGATACGAGTTCACGCAGGTGTAGTAGAGGCCGGTGCGCTCGCCGGCGGCGCAGGCTTCGATGAACCGGTTGTTGTTCTCCATGAACATCGAGAAGTGGTCCAGGCGCTCGAGGCCCTGCTCGCGCAGCAGGTGGGCCAGCCGGTTGCTGCGGGCCTCGAGTTCGGCGTAGGTGACTGTCTCGCCGGTGCTGGCCATGATGAAGGCTGCCCGGTCGGGTTGAGCGATGGCGTGTTGGCCTGCGTACATCGTGCTGTCTCCGTTCGATGAGTTCTGGTTTCTGAGCGCTCGCGGCGTGGTCGAACCGATTCTGCCATCACGTGCGCATCCGGCGAACTGGTCGATCGAGTGG
>JAYVOV010000615.1:0-13217 GCA_043757735.1 Burkholderiaceae bacterium | reverse complement strand
GCGCCGCACGGTGCCGCGGTTCAGCGGGCCGATCGATGCTGCGCAGCCCCGTTGTGTGCGACGGCGAACAGACGGCGGCGGGCCGCTGAAGCATCGTCTGGGCAAATTATTTTGGAGAAACGAAGATGAGAATCCACCTGAAAACCCTGCTGGCGGTGGCCGCCGTGGTGCTGAGCACCCACGCCGCCGCGCAGGCTACCTTCTTCGAAGACGAGGGGTTCGGGGGGCGGTCCCTCAATGCGACAGAGCAGGTCTCGGATTTCTCGCGCTATGACTTCAATGACCGCGCATCCTCGGTCGTGATTGTCGGTGAGCGCTGGGAAATCTGCCCAGGCTCGCAGTTCAACGGCCGGTGCCTCGTGCTGCGCCCGGGCCGCTATCCGTCGTTGGCCGCGATCGGCTTCAACGACCTCGTCTCGTCGGCGCGCATCGTGAGCCGCAATGCGCGCATCGAGGACGATCGCTATGCACCGGCGCCGGCGCCGATCGCCGCAGCGGTAGCCGCACAGGCCACCTTCTACGAGCGCGAAGGCTTCGACGGCCGCTCCTTCAGCACGGCACAGGAGATCGTCAACCTGCGGCGTACCGGCTTCAATGACGACGCCGCCTCGGCGGTGGTGGTCGGTGACCGCTACGAGGTCTGCGAAGACAACCGCTTCCGCGGTCGCTGCGTCGTCTTGCGTCCCGGTCGTTACGCCTCGCTGGCGGCAATGGGCCTGACTGACCGCATCGCTTCGGCGCGCGCTGTGGCAACCGACGCACGCATCGCCGAAGATCGTTATGCGCCGGCGCCCGTGGCGGGCCCGGTGGCCGGCCAGTTGACTTTCTTCGAGCGTGAGGGCTTCGCCGGCCAATCCTTTACGACCCAGGAGCAGGTCGCCAATCTTCAGGGCTACGGGTTCAACGACCGCGCCGAGTCTGCGGTAGTGCTCGGCGACCGCTGGGAAGTCTGCGACGACGCCCGCTTCGGCGGCCGCTGCGTCGTACTGCGTCCGGGACGGTACGCGTCGCTGGCCGCGATGGGCCTGAACAACCGCATTTCGTCGGTGCGCGCCGTGCCGTCGAACGTACGCATCGACGACGGTCGTTATGCGCCGGCGCCGGTCAACGGCCAGGTGAGCTTCTTCGAACGAGAAGGCTTTGCCGGGCGTTCGTTCACCACTGAAGAGTCCGTGCCCAACCTGCAGCGGTCGGGATTCAACGACCGTGCCGCTTCGGCAGTGGTGCTCGGCGATCGCTACGAGGTCTGCGATGACGCCGGCTACAACGGGCGCTGCGTCGTGCTGCCCCCCGGCAGGTATCCGTCGCTGGCCGCGATGGGCTTGAACGACCGCATTTCGTCGGTGCGCGCCGTGGAGTGGAATGCCCGCGTCGATGACGGTCGTTATGCGGCGACCCCTGTGCCGGTCTACGACAGCCGGCGCCGCGGCGGCGAGCAGCTGTACGAGGCGATCATCTCTTCGTCGCGTGCCGTGCTGGCCACCTCCGGGCAGCGTTGCTGGGTCGAGAGCGAGCGGGTACCGCAGGATCGGTCCGGCGCCAATTTGCCGGGGGCGATCGTCGGCGCCATCCTCGGCGGCGTCCTCGGCCACCAAGTCGGCGGCGGCACCGGCAAGGACATTGCCACTGTCGGTGGCGCCGTCGCCGGCGCCGCAGTGGGCGCCAACGTCGGTCGCGGCGGCGGCACTGCAGCCCAGGACGTCAAGCGCTGCGAAAACGTCCCTGGTGGCGCACAGCCCGCCTACTGGGACGTCACCTACAACTTCCGTGGCCAGGAGCACCGCGTGCAGATGGCCGCGGCCCCCGGGAACACGATCACCGTCAACGAGCGGGGTGAGCCTCGCCAGTAGGAACGTGACCCCGATCGACAACGACTCAGCCGTCTGACTCATTGTCGGGTGCGGACAACGGATGGCGAAAGACTTGCGCGCCCTGTTGCTCAATGTTGTGGATCGGACAACACCCCAGCCGCCTTCAGCGCGGCCACCTCTTCGGCCGAGCGCTTCAGGTCCTGCGTCGCGATCGCAGTCCCGTGCTCGCCCAGCAGGGGCGCACCGCGCACCGGCTGCGGCGCCAGGTCGGTAAATCGCATCACTGAACCGGGCGCGAGGTAACGCCCGATACCCGGCTGATCGATCTCCTCGAACAAGGGGTTGGCGGTCGAACAATTGGGGTCTTCGGCCAGCGCCTGTCGCGGGCTGCGATAGACGCCCCAGCACACGCCGTTGCCATCGAAGATCGGGCCCAGTTCGGCCAGGCTGTGGCGCTGCACGCCCGGCGCCACCCAGGCAGAGATCTGGTCGCGGTGCGCGAAGCGCTGGCCCTCGTCGTTCAGATCCGCGCCATGCGCGGCCTCGTAGGCAGCCACTGCCGCGGCGAAGCCCAGGGCCTTCTGCAGGCCGCGCCACTGGCGCACCGAGATCGCCATGACCATCACGCGCCGGTCGTCGCTGGTGCCGAAGTCGTTGCCGAAAGTGCCGAAGATGTGATTGCCATAGCCCTGTCGGTCCTGGTCGTTGATCTGTACTTCGGCCAGGTAGCCCAGGCTGCCGATCGTGGCCAGCCCCATGTCCTGCAGCGCGACCCGCACATAGCTGCCCTGGCCGGTGTCGCGACGCCGGCGATCGGCGGCCAGCACCGCGATCGCGACGTGCGAGCCGCACATCAGGTCCCAGCCGGGGGTGACATTGTTGACGGGGTGCGTGGGCCCGCCGCCGCCGGTGATGAACGGAAACCCGGCGCCGGCATTCACCGTGTAGTCGAGCGCGGTGCGGCCCTGCCAGTCGCCGGTGATCTGCACCACGATCAGATCCGGGCGGCGCGCGGCGAGCTTCTCATAAGCCAGCCAGCCCTTCATCGGGAAGTTGGTGATCAGGATGCCGGCGCCCGGCGCGTCGTCGCAGATGAGGTCCGCCACCAGTGCCTGGCCGCGTGCGTCGCCAAGATCGACGCACAGCGACTGCTTGGCCTTGTTCATGCCGGCCCAGTAGAGGCTGCGGCCGTCGCGTGTCAAGGGCCAGCGGCCGATGTCGGCATTGCCGCCGACGTCGTCGACACGGATCACGCGCGCGCCCAGCTGTGCGAGGGTCATGCCGGCGAGCGGGCCCGCCACGAATGCGGCCATCTCGACCACACGAAGATCATTGAGCAGATTGAACATGGAGGTGTCCTGAAATGAAGGCCGGGTGCGCTGTCAGAGCAGGCCGCGGGCGATGATGTGAGCCTGGATCTCGCCGGCCCCTTCGAAGATGTTCAGGATGCGCGCGTCGCACAACACCCGCGAGATCGGGTACTCGAGCGCGTAGCCGTTGCCGCCATGGATCTGCAGAGCACTGTCGGCATTGGCCCAGGCCACGCGCGCAGCCACCAGCTTGGCCATGCCGGCCTCGACGTCGCAGCGCTTGCCGGTGTCTTTGCGGCGGGCCGAAAAATAGGTGAGCTGGCGCGCGATCATGGTCTCGACGGCCATGATCGCCAGCTTGTCGCGCACCCGCGGAAATTCGATGATCGGGCGCCCGAACTGGCGGCGCTCCAGCGCGTAGGCCAGGCCGAGTTCGAGCGCGTTCTGGGCGACGCCGGTGGCGCGAGCTGCCGTCTGAATGCGGGCGCTCTCGAAAGTGGCCATCAGCTGGCGAAAGCCCTGGCCCGGGATGCCGCCCAGCAGCGCCGATACGGGCACGCTGAAGCCGTCGAAGGCCAGTTCGTACTCTTTCATGCCGCGGTAGCCCAGCACCTGGATCTCGCTGCCGCTCATGCCCGCGGCGGGGAACGGATTTCCAGCGACGCCGCGCGGCTTGTCGGCCAGCAGCAGGGACAAGCCGCGTGCGCCCGGCACATCGGCCTCGGTGCGCACCAGCAGCGTCATCAGGTCGCTGCGCGCCGCATGGGTGATCCAGGTCTTGGCGCCGGTGACTCGA
This sequence comes from Burkholderiaceae bacterium, assembly GCA_043757735.1. GTDB lineage: Bacteria > Pseudomonadota > Gammaproteobacteria > Burkholderiales > Burkholderiaceae_E > Quisquiliibacterium. Next base: position 9,300 of record JAYVOV010000615.1, on the reverse strand, counting down.
AATACTTCGCCGTCGCGCACCGCGCGGGTGCTGAGCGAGGCCAGGTCGGAGCCCGATCCGGGCTCGGTGAATACGGCGGTCGGCAGGATGCTGCCATCGGCCAGGGCTGACAGATAACGCCGCTTCTGTTCGGGCGTGCCGCCGGTGCTGATCAGTTCGCCGGCGATCTCCGCGCGGGTGCCCAGCGAGCCGGTGCCAATGTAAGCCCGCGAGAGCTCTTCGGACACGACCGCCATCGCGAGCTTGCCCAGATTGCTGCCGCCGTGGTCCTCGGCGATGGTCAGACCGAAGACGCCGAGCTCGGCCATCTGCGCGACCACGGTGTCGGGAATCAGAATGTCTTCGCGGTGCCAGTCGTTGGCGAAGGGCGCGATGCGTTCCTCGGCGAAGCGGCGCACCTGGACCTGAAATGCTTCGATGCCGTCGTTCTCCAGCAGGGCATCGGGCCAGCGCCCCACACTGGCTTCGCCGACCACCGCAGCACGCCGGCCCGGCGCGTTGCCCAGGCGGATCAGCTGTTCGATGCCCTCGCCGTGAAGCATGGCCAGTTCGGACATCGGAATGCCGAAATCCAGCGGTCGCACAGTTTCGCTCTGAGACATCGGCAGGCCGCCGCGCAGCTGCTGCAGGTATTCGGCATAGCCGATGGCCAGGTAATCGAGCGCGAGCGTCGACAGCCCGCCCGCGGCCTGCAGACGACGGGCCCAGTCGAGCAGTTGCCCGAGCGCTTCCACATAACTCGCGACCCAGGCATAACCGTGCAGGGCGCGCTGCTGGGCATCGCCGTCTTCACCGGCCTTCGCGCTGCTGGCGACCAGTGCCCGGCAGGCGGTCGCCACCTGGTCGCGATAGTGCTGGGCGCAGCCCAGGGCTTGGGCAGCGAGGTCGATCAGGGGCGCAGAGGTTTCGGTCATGGCGAGCAACGATGGAGGAGGGGCTGACGATACAAGGTGGCGATGCGGACGGCAGCAGCCGGCCGGCTGCAACGTGACGAATCGGAACAACAGCTGTGAATCGAAGACCTTATATTTTCTGCCGACGAATCACGATGCCGGCCTTCTCGCGATCCCAGGTATCTGGTGTGATGCCCTCGCTGCGGATCTCGTGCTTGCGCACTTTCTGTGTCGGGGTTTTCGGCAGTTCGGCGATGACCCGCACATAGCGGGGAATCATGAAATGCGGCATGCGCGGGATCAGGTACTCGATCAGCGCTTTGGGGTCGAACTGGCTGCCGGGTTGCGCCACCACCGCCACCAGCACTTCGTCCTCGCCGAGTTCGCTGGGCACCGCCACCGCGGCGGCTTCCTGAACGTCGACATAGCTGCTGACCTCGGCCTCGACCTCGAACGACGAGATGTTCTCGCCGCGTCGGCGGATTGCGTCCTTCATCCGGTCGACGAAGAAAAAGTTGCCATCGGGATCGAGCCGGAATGCGTCGCCGGTATGAAACCAGCCGTTGCGCCAGGCCCGAGCGGTGGCCTCCGGGTTGCCGTAGTAGCCGGTGGTCATTGCCCAGGGGCGGTCGGTTCGCACGAGCAGTTCACCAACCGTGCCGGGCGCGACCTCGCAGTCGTTCTCGTCGACCACCCGCACATCGACACCGGCGCGCGGGCGCCCGCAGGTGCCCAGCGGCGTCGGGTTCAGGCTCGAGGCGATCGGACAGGAAATTTCAGTCATGTTGAACACGGTATAGATCTCGCAGCCGAAGCGCCTGGAGAACGCCGGTGCGTCTTCGAGCAGCGGCACCATCAGCGCCACCCGCAAGCTGTGCAGACGATCTGTTTCAGCGGGCGGGCGCTTGTTGAGCAGTGTCGCCATGCCGCCGAGCAGCACCACCACCGTGGCCTGATTGCGGGTGATGACATCCCAGAACGTGTCGGTCTGGAACGCATCGACGATGGCCACCGAGGCGCCGCGAACCAGCATTGAATAAACCGCGCCCGTGCCCCCGACATGAAACAGCGGCAGGATGATCAGATGGCGATCATCGGGGCCGATGTAGTCCCAGGCATCGCCAGTGGAATAAGCGTGCAGGTACGACGACATCACGCCCTTGGAAGGCCCGGTGGTGCCGGAGGTGTAGATGATCGACTGCATGTCCCAGGGCATGACGGCCTGTGCCGGCGGCGCCAGCTCGATCGATGCTGGCGCCAGCGTCTCGGACGAATAGCGGGTGAGACCAGGCACCGCGACACCCGCGCCGCCGATCGTCACCAGGGCGGCGAGATTGGCTTGGTCGATGCCGACCAGCCGATCGACGAGATCAGCATGAGCGATCATCAGTGTCGCGCCCGAGATTTTCATCGCGTTCTCGAGCATGCGGCCGCGGTAGGAAAGATTGATCGGCACATAAACCGCGCCGAGGTAGTTCAGCCCGAACCAGACGCGGATCGCATCCGGCCCGTTGGGCAGCCAGGAGTGCACCTTGTCACCCTGGCGCACGCCCAGCGCCTGCAGGCCGGCCGCGGTCCGGCGGGTGATCTCCAGGGTCTGCCGGTAGGTCCATTCGCTGCCGTCGGCGAAGCGGGCAAAAACCTTGTCGGGCTGCGATCCGGCAAACTTTTCGAGCACCGGACCCAGCACGCATTCGTCGGCTGCGGGGACGCGGTCATCGTGCCAGGCTCTTGTCATGATGACTCCTCAGGGAGGGGCTGCGGGTTCTGTTGGTGCCGAGTGGATCGGATCGGTGAGATGCCGTGCTGCTTGTCGGGCTTGGGTGGATCAGGGGCAGTCCGCCGCTGCTGCAGATCGACAGGAAGTGCGAGACCTTACCAAGGACTGTGCTGCGATCTTGACCGATTACACTGGCTTTTCCGTGTGCAAGTCGCCAGCTAGTGAAATCCAGTCGTGTTCCGTCTGCCCATTGATCTCGGCCTCATCGAAGGCTACTACGGTCGCCCGTGGGACTGGCCAGCGCGCGCGCGGGTCGTCGCCCTTCTGGCGCTGCATGGCTACCGTTTTTTTCTGTATGCCCCGAAGGCTGCGAGCAGCCTGCGTCGACGCTGGCGCGAGCCAATGCCCGCCGCAGAAATCGCGGCGATCGCTGCCTTCGCCGGCCAGTGCCGCGACCTTGGCGTGCGCTTCGGAGTCGGCTTGAGCCCGCATGAATTCGATGACTCACCGCGCAGTCTCGACTGGTCGCATCTGAGCTGCAAGCTCGCGCTGCTCGATGACCGTGTCGGTCCCGATGAACTGGCGCTGCTGTTCGACGACATTCGTGGCGATGACCCTCTGCTGGCCGATCGCCAGGCAGCGGTGGTCAGTTTCGTGGCCGCCCGATCCCGTGCCCGACGGCTCACGGTGTGTCCCACCTACTACTCCGATGATCCATTGCTCGATCGGGTTTTCGGGGCACGTCCCAGCGGCTATCTCGAACGTCTGGGCCGCCTCCTGGACCCTGCGGTCGGCGTGTTCTGGACTGGCGAAGAAGTGTGCTCGCGTGAGATCGGTCCAGCGCATCTGCGCGATGTCGCGCAGCGGTTGGGCCGTGCCCCAGTCTTGTGGGACAACTATCCGGTCAATGATGGTCAGCGCATGTCGCAGTACCTGCATCTGCGGGGGTTCAACTGCCGTCCGGCAGCCAATGCGGCGCTGCTCGCCGGCCATGCGATCAACCCGGCGCTGCAGCCTGTGCTGGGCTGCATACCCGCGTTGACGCTGGCTGAGCGCTACCGCACCGGTGATGGAGGCTATAGCAGCAATGAGGCGTTTGCACGTGCCTGCCGCCACGTCCTGGGCGGCGCGGATCAGCGTGACACTGACCTGGGCGGCGCGGATCAGCGTGACACTGACCTGGCGGCGGCGGTTCAAAGGGATCTGGTCTGGTTGCACGACACCGGCCTGGACCGGCTGGGTGATGCGGCGCCGGTGCTGCGCGCGCGCTATTCGGCGTTTGATCATCCGGCCGCGCGTGAAATTGTCGAGTGGCTGGATGGCGGCTGGCGGATCACCGACGAGATCGTGCGCACTCAGTAATCGAGTGCGGGCGGCGGTTCAGTCGAGCCGGATATTGTTGTCTCGTGCAACCTTGCCCCACTTGGCGATCTCGGCACGCAGGTAGGTCGCGAAATCATCCGGCGTGGAACCGACGATCTCGGCGCCCAGCGACGACAGCTTTTCAGCGACATCGGGCAGCTTGAGAATGCGCACGATGTCGGCGTTCAGGCGCGCCACGATGTCGGCGGGAAGGCCGGCGGGGCCCATTACCCCGCCCCACGACACAGCCTCGAAGCCGGGAATGCCCGATTCGCTGACCGTGGGCAGATCGGGCAGCGAGCCGATGCGCCGGGCACTGGTCACCGCCAGAGCCCGCATTGCGCCGCTTTTCACCTGAGGCATGCCCGCCACCACCGTGGGGAACATCATGCTGACCGTGCCGGCAATCACGTCCGGCATGCCGGGTGCGTCGCCCTTGTACGGCACGTGGGTCATTCGGATGCCCGTCATGCCTTTGATCATTTCGCCGGCCAGGTGGTTGGACGCGCCGTTGCCCGCCGAGGCATAACTGAGTTTGCCCGGATTTGCCTTCGCGTAGGCGATCAGCTCGGACATGCTTTTCACCGGCAGCGCAGGCGTGACCAGCACCACCAGCGGCACCACCGATGTGAGTGTGATGGGGGTGAAATCCTTGATCGAATCGTAGGGCAGCTTCTGGTACACGCCGGCGTTGATGGCGTTTGGCCCGAGGTTGGCCATCAGCAGCGTGTAGCCGTCGGCCGGAGCCTTCGCGACCGCCTCGAGTGCGAGGATACCGTTGGCGCCCGGTCGGTTTTCGACCACCACGTTCTGCTTGAGTGATTCAGTGAGCTTGGCAGCCAGCACGCGGGCAGTGACGTCGGAAGCGCCGCCCGGTGGATAGGGCACGACGATCCGGATGGTGCCGCGGCTCGGCCAATTTTGCGCCTTAACGCCGAAGGGCAGCAGCAGCAGGACGCCGAGCAGCAGTGAAGTGACGCGCAGTCGCGATGCAAGTTTCATGAAAGTCCAGTTCCGAGAAAGTCAGCGCCCGAGCCTGCCGGGAAGTGGCACTGTCCGGCACATCCTGCCACCCGTCCAGTCCGGCACGAACGATAATAGGAGCCTTCATTTCTGTCATGGCCGGAGTTCCACTTGATCGACAAGATTCAATCGAATTGCACACAGGCGCTCGTCGGTGTGCAGGATGGCGCCACCATTGCCATCGGTGGCTTCGGCGGCGCGGGCCAGCCTGCGGCCCTGATCGACGCGTTGATCGCGCAGGGCGCGCGTGAGCTGACCGTGGTCAGCAACAATGCCGGCAGCGGTGAGATCGGCATTGCCGCTCTGCTTAAATCGGGCCGGGTGCGCAAGATTATCTGCTCGTTTCCGCGGCAGGCCGATTCTCATGTTTTCGATGGCTTGTACCGCAGCGGCAAGCTCGAGCTGGAGCTGGTCCCGCAGGGCAATCTGGCCGAACGGATCCGCGCGGCGGGCGCCGGTATCGGCGGGTTCTTCACCCCGACCGGCTATGGCACCAACCTCGCCCTCGGCAAAGAAACCCGCCGCATCGATGGTCGGGACTACGTGTTCGAAACCCCCATCCATGTGGATTTCGCTTTGATCAAAGCACTGCGCGGCGACCGCTGGGGCAATCTGGTTTTCCGCAAGGCCGCGCGCAACTTCGGTCCGGTCATGGCGATGGCCGGGCGCTGCACGGTCGCTCAGGTGGACGAGGTGGTGCCGCTCGGTGCGCTCGACCCAGAACAGATCGTCACGCCGGGCATCTTCGTGCACCGGGTGGTGGCGGTCGGCGACACAATCTCGATCGGCACGCGCGCAGCGGCAGGAGCCAACTCATGAAAAGACTCACCCGTGATCAGATGGCCGCGCGAGTGGCCTTGGACATTGCCGAGGGCGCTTATGTGAACCTGGGCGTCGGCCTGCCCACGCAGGTCGGCAATCACCTGCCCCGCGATCGCGAAATTTTCCTGCACAGCGAGAATGGCATTCTGGGCATGGGTCCGGCGCCGGCACCGGGTGAAGAAGACTGGGATCTGGTCAACGCCGGCAAGCAGCCGGTGACGCTGCTCACCGGCGGCGCTTTTTTTCATCATGCCGATTCTTTCGCCATGATGCGCGGCGGTCACCTCGACATCAGCGTGCTCGGTGCCTATCAGGTTTCGGCCGCTGGCGATCTGGCCAATTGGCACGCCGGCGGTGATGCAATACCGGCGGTGGGCGGCGCGATGGATCTGGCGATCGGCGCCAGGCGGACCTTCGTGATGATGGAGCACGTCACCAAGTCGGGCGAGCACAAGATCGTCGAGCGTTGCAGCTATCCGCTTACCGGCATCGGCTGCGTGGCGCGCATTTTCACCGACATCGCGGTGGTCGATGTCACCCCTGACGGTCTGGTCGCCGTCGAATGGATTGACGGCTTGAGTTTCGACGAACTGCAAGCCATGACGGGTGCGCGTCTGCGTACGGTGCGGTGAGCCGCAGAGCACTCGACTGGCGCGGCCTGCCGGATGCGCCAGAGATCGGCACCGAGCTCTGTCGCGCCGACGAAGTGCCGGCAGACAATGGTCTCGAACGTCGATTCGGGCATCCGCGCACCGGTTTCTCGATGGTGTTATTTCGGCAGGGCGACGGTCTTCTCGCTTTTCTGAATCGCTGTCCGCACGCTGGCATCACCCTGAATTTCGACGAGGAAGTTTTTTGCCTCTACGATGCCGACGGGCAGCGCGACGTGCTTTGCCCGCATCACAGTGCACTGTTCCGACTGCCTGGCGGTGTCTGCCATGACGGCCCCTGCCAGGGCGACACCCTGACGGCCATGCCGATCGAAGTCGTCGACGGTCTGATTCGAATTGCCGCCGATCCCATGTCAGCGACGCCAACGAAGGAAATCGATTCATGAGCTTCAATCGGCTTCTCAACCGGTTTGTCCAGGCAGTCTCGGCACATGACTCGACGGGTTTTGCCGCCTTGTTCACGCCGCTTGGCTGTTACGACGATGGGTTCTTCGGCGAGCATCATGGTCGCGACAAGATCGCTGCAATGCTCGATCGTTTTCACGTGGGTGGCGAGGATTTTTTCTGGCAGTTTCTCGAGCCGGTTCAGTCGGGGGACCTGGGCTATGCCCGCTATTGTTTCAGCTATCGCTCGCGCGAGCCCGAAAGCGCGGGACACCTCATTGCCTTTGAGGGCATGGCCCGGTTCCGGATGCGTGACGGCCTGATCGAGCATTACGCCGAAGTTTTCGATCGCGGCGTGGCCTTCGTGCAACTCGCCTACGAGACCGCCCGGGTCCGCAAGCTGCTTGACCGGTACGCCGCTGGCGCCCGTGGTGGGCCGGCCACGCAGATGCATCTGGCGGCCCGCCTCGCGCGGGCGACCTGAGCGCCGTGAGCGCGCGGGCGACCTGAGCGCCGTGAGGTTTGTTCATCGAGCCTCTTGAAACGCGGATGAGCGTGCCTATCTTCAATGCACTTCAGCCACGCTTTCAAGGAATTTGCACGATGACCCGACTCTCAGTTTACGACCCGTTCGCCGATGTGTTTCCGGAGCTGTTTCGCGGCTTCCTGAGTTCAAACCGCGGCCCGGTGGCGCCGGCGCTGGAAATCCGTATTGATGTCAAAGAAGCGGCGACCGACTACACCGTTCAGGCCGAACTTCCAGGTGTGATGCGCGACGACATTCAGGTCCAGATCGATGGCAGCAAGGTGTCGATCTCGGCCGAGATCAAGCGCGAAGCCGAGACCAAAGAAGGTGAACGCGTGCTGCGCAGTGAACGTTGTTTTGGCAGCCTGGCGCGGGTCTTTTCGCTGGCTGCCGAGATCGACGACGATCGCGCCAGCGCCCGATTCGAGAACGGTGTGCTCACGCTGACACTGCCCAAGAAGGCCGCGGCAGGCGCACGCAAGCTCACTATCAACTGAGCCGCCGCGGCGGGCGCGCAGGATTCAACGTCGACGGCCTTCTAGGCGGGCAGTTCGTAGCCCGCCGCTTCGATGGCGAGCCTGATTTTCGATTCGCTGGCGGTGGATGCGACATCGACCCGCTTGTCTTCCAGCGAAACCGCGACGCTGGCGCTGGCATCGAGAGCAATCACCGCCTGGGTGATGGTTTTCACGCAATGCGCGCATGACATGCCATTGACCTGAAGACTGATCATTAGGTGCTCCTGAGTGGGGGTGTTGCGCGGCTTCGCGGCTGAGCCGCAGCTGCGCGAAGGCGCGAGCGTCAGAACGGCATCATAACTTCGGGCCACTCCCCCGCGTATTGCGAACTCGCATTACGCGGGCGCGGGTGCGGCAGTAGTCTCCGGGTATGAACGAGATGACTTTCGAGCCACGCATCGCCGCCCTGCATGCGGTTTCCCTGACGATCGGGGGAATGACCTGCGCGGCGTGTGCGGGCCGCGTCGAACGGGCTCTGGCCCGTGTGCCGGGGGTCGCCGACGCCAGCGTGAATCTCGCCGCCGAGGTGGCGCGGGTGCGCTTCGAAGGCGGCGGGGCAGGCTCGGCCGAGCTGGTGGCGGCGGTCGAAAAGGCCGGATATCAGGCTGCCCTGCGCGAGGCCGGCGTGCCGCTGGCGGCCTGGCGCCTGATCAATCAGCTCAATTTCAAGGAGCCTGTCATGCAGCAAGAGGCATTGCGGATCATTCACGACGAGCATCACGCGATCACCGCGATGCTCTCGGCCATGCGCGGCGTGGCCGGCCGTCTGCGCGATCGCGCAGACCCGCAGGACTTCGATGTGATGCGGGCAATCCTGCTCTACATCGACGAGTTTCCCGAGCGCCTGCATCACGTCAAGGAAAGCGAAGTGCTGTTTCCGCTGGTGCGGGCCAAGTCTCCGGATCTGGCGCCGGTCATCGATCGCCTCGATGCCGAGCATCACCGTGGCGAAGCGGTGGTGCGCGGCCTCGAGCATGATCTTCTGGCCTGGGAGCAGCTGGGCGAATCGCGCCGCGCCCGTTTTCTGGAGTCTTTCGAGCGGTACAGCCAGTTCTACATGAATCACTTGAGGATCGAAGAAACCGAGATCCTGCCGGTGGCTTCGCGGGTGTTGAGCGACGCCGAGTGGGCTCAGGTCCTGGCAGCCTTCAAGAGCCATCGCGATCCGCTCACCGGCCATCCCGCGGAAGAGCAGTACGAGCAGCTGTTCCGCAAGATCGTCAACAACGCGCCGGCGCCGATCGGCCTGGGGGTCAGGGCAGCAGGATAGCCGCACCGGTCGTGCCCCGGCTCTCCAGATCGATATGGGCGCGCTGCACGTCGCGCAGCGGATAACGCCGGTTGACCTCGGCCTTCACCGACCCGTTGCGCACCGCGGCGG
>JAYVOV010000614.1:0-3531 GCA_043757735.1 Burkholderiaceae bacterium | reverse complement strand
GGCAAGGGGCAGTTCGTCGACGTCGCGATGTTCGATTCCCTGCTCAGCCTGATGGCCATGCAGGTGGCCGACTACACCGTGGCTGGCCACCACCAGGAGCAATTCGGCAACAGCTCGACCAGCCGCAAGGCCACTGCCGATCGCTTCCGGTGTGGCAATGGGTTCCTGGTGCTGGCAGTGCTGACCGACAAACAGTTCGGGTCGCTGATGCGCGCGATCGGCCGTCCCGAGGCATTGCAAGACCCGCGGTTCGCGGACTGGCCTTCGCGCAGCGAACATCGTGCGGCGTTGCGTGAGGTGATCGAGTCGGCGATGGCCGAGGGCACGCCAGAAGAATGGGCCGAGCGCCTGAACACGGCCGATGTGCCCTGCGGCAGTATCCTCACCATCGCGCAGGCGGCCGATCACCCGCAGCTCGCACAGCGCAAGATGATGCAGGCGGTGCCGACGGCGTTCGGGCCGGTGCGCCTGCCAGGCGCGGGGTTCGAGCTGGCGCACGATGGACCGGGAATCGATCGTGCACCGCCCGGACTGGGCGAGCACACCGACGAGATCCTGGGGCAGGCGGGTTACAGCGCGGGCGAGATTGCCGCGCTAAAGAAGGCGGGCGCGGTCTGAGGGGCACGCGGCCCGGCTCGCCGCACGTGACTGGCCCGCGCAACTGTTGCGTCACGGGTTGCGCGTCACGCTTTCTGCGGCCGATAACAGGCCACCGTGCCACCCAGTACCGTTGCGGTCGTGGTGCCGTACTGGCCGCTCACGAGATAGACCCACTCGAGCGACTGCACGGTGCGTGCGTTTTCGTAGTTCTGATGCAAGACGTCGACGCAGCCACTGGAATTGATATACGAAACAATGGAAGTATGACGAGGAATCCCGAACACGATTTCCGTCCACGCGCCATTTTCCTCCTCCGCCTTAACCTTGAAGCTGGTGAATTGCAGAATGTCGCCAAGCTGCAGATTGGTCGGTTGAACGACTCTTCCCCACACGTAGAGTGCGGCGCCCGGACGTCTCGCGCCGACCGACTTGATGGCCGCTTCTGCTGCGTCCCAGCACTCGCCGATCGCAATCTTCGAGTTGATTTTGGCGTTCAGCCAGGTCACGATGCTCGACCCTTCTGCCGCGGTAATGTCTTTCGCCATGATCAATGCCTTTCAGGAGGGTCTCGACGCGCAATTGCGGGTCCGCCGAAGCGGCTGCGGGCCAGCCTGAACGACGGATCGGCGGATTTTTATGCGGCTGCAAACAACTGTTCGAGGCTTGGACCCACCCGCTTTTGATCGGCGCCGCAGAGTTGTCCCAGCTGGCCTCGAACCAGCCGATGATCAAGCGTGAAAAGCTTGAAGCGTACTTTGGGCGCTGCTGGCAGTCCGGCGCGTTGGAGATCACCAGTGCGGGGCGGTTCTTGGTCGCGGTGGAATCAGTAAAGGGGCAGGGGAAGGGGAATGGGAAGGGGCAGGGGAAGGGGACGCGCCCGACCGCGAACCGCTCAAAGCCCACGATAAGTTTCCTCGTCGGCAGCGCCAGCCCATTCGCTTAGCGTGCCTGCCACAGCACGCGTGTATTCGACATCAGTGGGTTGAACACGGCGCGCGGTCGCGATTGCGTCAGCGTTCACTTCCCAAGCGATCAAATCCCCGGGCGATACATTCAAGGCCTCGCGAATGTTCTGTGGAATCGTCGTCTGGCCTTTGGCTGTGATCTTTGCTAGTGCAACCATAGTGCGCTTTCACCAAGGCGTTCATTACCTCCTGACTTTACTGCGCACTTTTTTGCTGGTCAACCGCCTGCGGCGCCCCGAGTACGGATCAATTGCCAGAGGATCAATCGCCAGAGGATCAATCGCCAGACGATCAATCGCCAGACGATCAATTGCGAGAGGATCAATCTCGATACGACGGATCGATCTTGTCCAGCTTGCGCAGCAGCGACGGCCATTCGCGTCGGCCCAGGTGCAGCCCGGCGATCGCTTCATGTGTGAACTTCACCGATTCCGGCGACGGCATCTGCAACTCTGTGTTGCACGACAGGGCCATCACCTGGAGCTGGCAGGCGCGCTCGAGGCGCCACATGTTGTTGAAGCATTCGGGAATGGTCGGGCCCACGGTGAGCAGACCATGGTTGCGCAGCACCATTGCCTCGCGCATGCCCAGCGAAGTCACCAGGCGTTCCTGCTCGTCGAGCCGTATCGCGACGCCTTCGAAGTCGTGATACGCGACGTCCAGGAAGCGCATGGCCGACTGGGCCAGCGGCAGCAGGCCCGATTTCATGGCCGATACCGTCATGCCGGGGAGGGTATGGGTGTGGATGATGCAGCCGACGTCATGGCGCGCCTTGTGGATGGCGCTGTGAATGACGTAGCCAGCCTTGTTGATGCCGTACTCGGTGGCGTTGAAGAGGGTTTTCCCCTCGACGTTGATTTTGATCATGCTCGAGGCGGTCATTTCCTCGTAGAGCATGCCATAGGGGTTGATCAGGAACTCGTCATGAGTGCCGGGTACGCGCATCGAGATGTGATTGGCGATCATCTCGGTCATGCCGAAATGGGCCATCAGGCGGTAGCAGGCGGCCAGGTCTACCCGGGTCTGCCATTCTTCTTCACTGACCTGGTCGCGGACCGATTTCACGAGGTGTAGCGCGGGAGCATTCATCGGCGGGCCTGTCTTTCGGGGATCTGCTGAGGATGATGGGAGTGGCGCAGCTCGAGCATACCCAATGCGTGCCGGTCATGGGTAGCGCCCGGCCATTGCTACTCCGCCTGGATGCCGGTTTCCTGGATGACGACCCGCCACTTGTCGATTTCCGCTTTTACGAAACTGGCGAAGCGCTCCGGGGTGCCACCGATGGGGTCGGCGCCGTTGCTGATCAGCTTGGTCTGCAGGGCCGGATCTTTGAATGCCTCGTTGACGGCGCCATTGATGGCCTCGACCACTGCGGGGGGCGTGCCTTTGGGGCCGAAGAACCCGAACCAGGATCCGGAGTCGAAACTGGCCAGGCCTTTTTCCTTGAGGGTCGGCGCCTCGGGCAGCGCGCGGGAGCGCTCGTCACCGGTCAAGGCGAGCGCCCTGACCGTGCCGGCACGGATCTGGCCCAGCACCGACGGGGCTGTGGCGAACATGAACTGGATTCGCCCGCTCACGAGGTCTCTGAGCGCCTCGACGCCTCGGTACGGCACATGCTGCGGCCTGGTGCCGGTGCGGATGCCAAAGAGCGCGCCGGTGAGATGCGCGGCGGTGCCGACACCGGTCGATCCATAGTTGAGGCTGTCCGGATTGCGTTTGATGTAGGCGATGAACTCTTCGACGGTATTGGCCGGCACGCTCGGGTGGACGACCAGAATGTTGCTCACGTCGGCGATGAAGACGATCGGCACGAGGTCGGTCAGCGGGTTGTAGGGCAGTTTCTTGATCAGCGACGGGCTGACCGCGATCGGACCGACCGAGGCGCATAGCAGGGTGTAGCCATCAGGGGGCGCCTGCACTGCCAGGGTGGTGCCGAGGTTGCCGCCGGCGCCGGCCTTGTTCTCGA
>JAYVOV010000613.1:0-3542 GCA_043757735.1 Burkholderiaceae bacterium | reverse complement strand
CCCACCTTTCGATGCAGATCGGCCAGACGATAGACCTTCGTTCGTCCTTCGAGCCGAGTCGTCAATGCTTTGCTTCCCACCAGCCTGCGCAGATGAATATTTGCCGCCTGCGTTGTGATGCTCCGCCATTGAGAGAACGCGGTGGCCAGCGCCACTTCGCTGCGGACGGCGTATTGGTTCGCCAGCCAAGCGGAAAGTGTGCGATCGAAAGGGGGTCTTTCCATATATCGAAAGTCTATCGAATTCGACCACTAAACGCTCGCTTCCGGCCATTTCCGTTCTGAATTGACGCGAGCAAACGTCAAACGAGTGCAAAATCAGTACCAACTCTCCCACATCCAGACCGTTTGAACGAACCGACGAGGAGCGATCGCATGGACAAGAAGAAGGTAGTTGGCACGGGCGGCGAACTGCTGATGCATCAGCTGGTCGCGCAAGGGGTTGAATACGGCTTCGTGAACACCGGCAGCGCCGAGGCCGGGTTCTACGATGCATTCCTCACCGTGCCCGGCGTGCAGCCGATCCTGCTGCTGGCGGAATCGATCGTGGTGTCAGCTGCGGATGGTTATGCGAAGGCCTCGAACAAGCCGGCTTTCGTGAATGTGCACCTGGCTGCCGGGACCCGTCAGGGGTCCGGTCAACTGCTCAATTCGTTCTTCGACGGCACACCGATGGTCGTCACGGCCGGCCTGCGCGAGAACGGCTCGTTCGGCGATCACAACACGCTCGGGGTGGCCAGCGGATTTTCACAGATGGGCGCGGTTGCCGATGTCACCAAGAAGCGCTGGGAGGTGCACGACGCCCGCGGCATTCCGATGGCCACGCGACGCGCGTTCAAGGAGGCGATGACCCTGCCCACCGGGCCGGTCTACCTGGCGTTTGCCAGTGCGGCCCTCGACGCGAAAGGCGTCGAAGGGACTATTCAGGCAGCGCAGGCGCTCGAGGGAGCGCAGGTTCCAAACAGCACGACCATCGCCAAGATCCACGATGCTCTGCGCAATGCACAGCGACCGCTGCTGGTGGTCGGTCCCGACGTGCGCACGGCTGGCGCGCAGCGCGAACTGCTTGAACTGTGCGAGCGCTATGCACTGCCCGCAGCTGTTGGTTTCTTCGACTACGGCGCCTTTCCACTGCGTCACCCGAACTACGTCGGCATGGTTCAGAACCTCCTCGAAGTGCCTGACGAAGGCTACGACGTGGTCTGCTGCATCGGCTTTCGCCAGAACACCACGGCCAGCCCGCGCGACGAAAAATTCAAGGATGCCGACACCATCATCGCGATCGGTCACGATCCGTCGGTGATAGGCAATACCTTCGCGGTCGACCTTGCGGTGGTGGGTGATGTGCGCCACACGCTGATCGCGCTGAATGCCTGCGCCAGCAGCGCCGACGCCGAACTGCCGCACATTCGCAAACGCCGCCAGGCACTGGTTGATCAAAGTGCCGCGCGCCAGGCAAGTCAGCTGGCACTGGCCCGCCAGCAGGCCAGCGCAAAGCCGATCCATCCCATCTTGCTCGGCGACGCGATGGCGCGCAACTTGGCCGCCAACACCTTGCTGGTCACCGAGAACTTCAACGCCTCCGACCACCTCATGCCGTTCGGCTACGGCGACCAGGATTGGCGGATGGTGCGCACCTGCGGCGGCAGTCTAGGCTACGGCCTTGGCGCGGCCATCGGCGCGCAGCTCGGCGCGCCGGATCGCCCGGTGGTGCTGAGCATCGGCGATGGATCAGTGATGTACAGCGCCGCCGGCTTCTGGACCATGGCGCGCTATCAGCTGCCCATTCTGACCGTCGTCTGGAACAACCAGCAATACCAGACGGTGCGCGCCAACTTTGCCACCTGGGGCGGCAACATGAAGGCCCAGAACCGCTATCCGGAAACTTTCCTGGGCGACCCCGCGATCGATTTCGTGATGCTCGCCAAGGCACAAGGCATCGAGGGTGTGCTGGTGCGCGATCCCGCCGACCTGGACGCTGCGCTGCGCCGCGGCCGCCAGGCGCAGGCGGCCGGTCAGCCGTTCCTGGTCGAAGTCGCGATCAGCAACGTCGGCGCCGGGGCAGATCAGAGCTGGTATATGCCGTATTCGCCGAGCGCCTGAGCGCGGGTCACGCACTCGAGGAGTCCTCGCCATGCCCAATGCTGCGCCCAGTCCACCTCCGACACTGGATGAGCGAGAGCGACCTGAATGTGTTTGTCGAGGCGTTCACGGCCAGCGGCATGCGCGGCCCGTTCAATCGCTACCGCGCGCAGGGCATCGACGCGGCAGATCTCGGCACTATCCCAGACAAGGTGGTCACTGCGCCGGCATTCTTCCTGGCGGGCGCCAAAGACGCAGTGCGCGCGTTTTTTCCGGGGGTCGACCTCTATGCGGACGCGGGTGCCTTCTGCAAGGACTTCCGCCGAACGGTGATCGTGCCGGACATCGGCCACTGGGTGCAGCAGGCGGCACCGGCGGACACGAATGAGACTCTCGAGGGTTTCCTGAATGGCCTTTAGCGGATCGGCGAGCCCGTGGTCACCGGTTCGTCGCTGCACGGACTACACGATGCAGGCTGAACGCTACCGCTGGTTGCCTGTCGGCCCTGAACCGTGGTCCAGCCACGAATTCATGATTCAACTGTTCGACAGCGAACAGACATCAGTCGCCACTCGCGAGCAGTATCAGTCGATCGTCAGCGTTTCGAGGGAAACACCATGTCAGACAACGACCGCAGACCCGTACTGCCCGCTTTTGTCGCCGGCAGTACGCCCGATGACGCCTGGGCGATGCCCGGCGCCGATACCGTCACCAATCACGACCTGGATGACGGAGACCTGGTCGAATTGAAATCGAACACCAAGGGCGATTTCGATGCGGGATCTTTTGTGGTCCCGAGAGGCACAACCGGCACGGTGACCAAAGCCAAGGTGCCGCGCGCCAGCCTCAAGCACGGCGAAACGGCCCACTGCTACGCCGATGTTCAGGTGCAGGTCGAGGGTTGCATCGGTCGCGTGCACGTGCCCCATGTGGCCCTCCGCCAACTGACCCAGCCCACGCCTCGCCCGGACCACATCCACCTCCGCCGCAACAGCTGACCAGATCGGCTCAACTGGGTCGGCGAACGGTACCCGCCGTCATGCCGCCATCGATGACCATCTCCGACCCGGTCATGTGTCGCGACGCATCGCTGGCAAGAAATAAGACGCCGTTGGCAATCTCCACCGGGTCAGCTGGCACCCCCAGAGGCACCCCGGCTCTGGCCATCTCGTAGGGGTCGGGAGCACTGGGCAATCCGCCGCCGGCCGGGGTTGCCGCCTTTGTCCAGATGGGCGTGACGATGATGCCCGGATGCACCGAGTTGACGCGAATCTTGTCGCCCGCCAGTGCGCATTCCATCGCCATCGATTTCGCAAACAGCCGCACCGCTCCCTTGCTCGCGCTGTAGCCCGCCAGGTTCGCTGCGCCACGCAGACCGGCGACCGAAGACATCAGAATCACCGAGCCGCCGTCGCCCGAGCGACGCATGGCCGGAATGGCGTACTTCACAGTCAGGAAAAC
>JAYVOV010000612.1:0-3543 GCA_043757735.1 Burkholderiaceae bacterium | reverse complement strand
ATAGCGGCCCTGACACTTCGTACCAGCGGCTCTCTCCCGAAGAACGTCAGCAGCTTCGGTCGCAATTGCGTGAGGACAGCCTCCGAGGTCAATCGCGCTGAGTATCGGCTGTCGTGTCCGCGATCGCGCCGGCCGCCGGCAAATCTGCCGAGGCAGGTAAAATTCTGGTGTGCCCGATACTGCCTTCCATCTTCCCCCTTCCGTTTGCTTGCCGATTCTCGCCTTGGCGACATCTGGACCCTGGTGCTCGGTCGCGCTGCTCTGGCGCGGCCCTTCGGCACCGGTACCCACGACGGCAATCGCCGATCGGTCGGGCGGACGGTCAAATGCGGGCTGGCAGTCGGCCTGCGCCAGCGAGCGGGCGGGCCAGTCGCATTCGCAGCGGCTGCTGCCGATGGTGCACACGCTGCTCGCTCAGGCCGGGTTTTCTTTGGCCGACATCGGACTGATCGGGTTCGACGCCGGACCCGGCAGTTTCACCGGCCTGCGGATCGGTTGTGGTCTTGCGCAAGGGCTCGCTTTGGGCATCGGCTGTCCAGTGGTCCCGGTATCGTCCCTGCAGGCACTGGCTTGGCCGCATGGCGCGCTGCCGACGCTCACCGCGACCGATGCCCGAATGGGTGAGATCTATCAGGCGCGATGGGTCTTCGTCGAGGGCGAGCCCGAAGCGATCGGGGCGGGGCTGCACGTCGGGCCGCCAGCCGATCTCGCGGCGCTCATCGATCGAATGGCGATCGGGTTGCAGGCCGGGGAGAGCGCCGGTCAGATCCAGCCGAGCCGTGCCTGGGTGGCCACCGGCGATGCGTTCGCACGCTATCCCGAACTGGCGGCGCATGCGTGTGATCGTGGCGCGAGTGTGTTCGACGACGCATTTCCCCGTGCCGATGCGATTGCCGAACTCGCGGCCCGAGCCTGGATGCGGGGCGAGGCGATCGCGGCCGACGATGCGGCGCCGATCTACGTCCGCAACAAGGTTGCCCTCGATGTCGATGAGCAGCTCGCCTTGCGCGCGGCGCGGGACGCTGCGCGGTGAGCGCGCGACTGTCGGCGCTGCCGCTTGCGCCCTGGCAGGTGCGCTGCCTGCGCACGAGCGATGTCCCAGCCGTGATGGCGATCGAAAGGGAGATCTATCCGTTTCCCTGGACGACCGGAAACTTCACCGACGCTCTGGCCGCCGGGTACGACGCCTGGATCCTGGAATCGAAGACCGGACTGATCGCTTATGCGATCGTGATGTGGGTTCCCGACGAAGTCCACCTGCTCAACCTGAGTGTGGCGGCGCCCTGGCAGGGGCAGGGCAGCGGCAGGCGCCTGCTCGGCTGGTTGTGCGGGGAGTCGACGCGGCGCGGCGCCCGCGCAATGTTCCTGGAGGTTCGTCCCTCCAATGACCGTGCGTGCACGCTTTATCGGAGCTGCGGGTTCGAGACAGTCGGTGTTCGAAAGCGCTACTACCCTTCGTTCAACGATACCCGCGAAGATGCGCTGGTGATGCGATTGCCGCTCGACCCCGGTGACGATTCCACCAGTCGCATCACGGCCGGCTGGCTGGCATGAATCGCTCGCAGCGCAGAGCCTGGGCGGCGCTCGAACTCGGGCCGCACTGGGTCGAGCGCGGCGCGGTGGCGCCGGAGCCGGAGCCGCTCCACCCGGTTGACGCCGGGCCGGCGCTGGAATCGCGCGCGCGCGAGTCCGTGTCGAATCGGCGCGAGCCGGCAGTCCCGGCGGCAAACCTGGCGTCGCAGCCGCCGCCTGAGGTTGCGCGCGCGTCTGATGCTGTGTCAGTGATGGGATGGGCGCAGTTGCGAGACGTGGTTCAAGACTGCACCCGCTGCGGCCTGTGCCGCAGCCGAACCCAGACAGTGTTCGGCAGCGGCTCCGAAACCAGCCCCTGGATGATCGTGGGCGAGGCCCCTGGCGCGGATGAAGACGCACGCGGCGAGCCCTTTGTCGGTCAGGCTGGCCGTCTGCTCGACAACATGCTGGGCGCACTCGGCTTGACGCGCGACTGTGATGCCTTCGTCTGCAATGTCCTCAAGTGCCGTCCTCCGGCCAATCGAAATCCCGAACCTGGCGAGGTCGGCGCCTGCACGCCGTTCCTGCATCGCCAGGTCGAATTGCTGGCGCCCAAAGGTATTTTGGTCATGGGACGCTATGCCGCGCAGGCACTGCTGGGCACAGATGCAACGATAGCGAATTTGCGCGGACGAGTGCACGCGTATCGCGCCGGGCAAATAACAGTGCCGCTGGTGGTGACTTACCACCCTGCCTATCTGCTGCGCAATCTGCCCGACAAAGCAAAAGCATGGGCCGATCTTTGCCTCGCTCGGGCACAATTCGGGCCGGGCGCTTCTGGTCCGAAAGCCGCGCGCTGATCTGGACCGGCGCAGCTGCGGCCGACCCTGCCGGCCTTCAGTGCCGGCCTTCATTGCCCGCGCTCAGTGCCGGCGCTCATTGCCCGCGCTCATTGCCCGCGCTCAGTGCCCCCGATTAGTGCCCGCCTTCCGGCAGGGTGGCTTCGGAGTCGAATTCGCGCTGATTGGCGCGATGCCTCAGGATGACCAGCACCATCGCCACCGCAACGAAACTGCCAAACATCACGATGATGTAGTTGATGTTGACCTTCATGCTGATGAGCAGGGCATAGAGGCCCAGCATCAGCAGGATGTTCAGATTCTCGTTGAAATTCTGCACAGCGATCGAATGACCAGCGCTCATCAGGACATGGCCGCGGTGCTGCAGCAGGGCGTTCATGGGCACCACGAAAAACCCCGCCAGAGAACCGACCAGCACCAGTAGCGGCCAGGCAGCCTCCTGGGTGGTAACCAAGGTCATCATCGGGACCAGAACGCCCATTGCGACCCCGACGGGCAGGACCCGCAGGGCGCCCCGCAAAGGCACCCAGCGCGCAGCCAGCACAGCGCCCACCGCGATGCCCACCGCCACCACGCCCTGCAGCACAGCGGCTTTGTTCAAGGGCATGTGCA
This sequence comes from Burkholderiaceae bacterium, assembly GCA_043757735.1. Taxonomy (GTDB): domain Bacteria; phylum Pseudomonadota; class Gammaproteobacteria; order Burkholderiales; family Burkholderiaceae_E; genus Quisquiliibacterium. The sequence goes on along the minus strand of JAYVOV010000612.1, from coordinate 559 downwards.
GTGTGGTCTTGGCCCATTCCAGCACGATGAATTGCAAGGTGGCGCCAGCACCCCAGAAAAGGGTGGTCACCGCCAGTGAGATCTGGCCCAGCCGGTCCTTCCAGAGCACCACACAGCAATGGCCGAATTCACCCACCAGCTTGAAGGGGTTGCGTTCCTGGTGGGGGTAGTGAGCACCGGTATCGGGAATGCGCAGGTTGAATGCCGCAGCCACCACGTAAACGACCGCGATCACCAGTATCGCGGCTTCGGCCGGCGTGTCGACGCCGGTGTCGAAGCCCGGCAGGTCGGCCGCCAGGAGCGCGGACGAGACGGCCGGGCTGATCAATGCACCGCCCAGAACGGTGCCCAGGATGATCGAGCCTACCGTCGTGCCTTCGATCCAGCCGTTGGCTGCGACCAGTTTCTCGGGCGGCAGCAGTTCAGTCAGGATGCCGTACTTGGCCGGCGAGTAGGCCGCTGCGCCGAAGCCCACCACGGCGTACGCGAGCAGCGGATGCACGGTGAAAAACATGAACAGGCAGCCCAGAACCTTGATGGTATTGGTCACGAACATGAC
>JAYVOV010000611.1:0-3546 GCA_043757735.1 Burkholderiaceae bacterium | reverse complement strand
GGCGCTGATCGAAGTCCACCGATGCGGTGTAGCGTTTCACCAACTCGGAAACGGGCTCTGAGAAGCGGCCGGACCACGCTTCAGTCTTCCTGGCGAATTGATCTGTCATAATCGGGACAATTATAAGGGTCGATCCACTCGAAGCCTCTCATGGCCGACAAGCCATCTGCTGACGGGGGAAAAACGATCCGCCGCATCCAGGACTCGACAGGGATATGCAGCCGGCCAGCCAGCCGTCAGTCCCCACGCCAGAACCGCGCACTGCGGGTGCTGCCGGGGCTGGCCAAGCTGTTCCAAAAACTTCAGGCGTGCCTCCGGGCGCCCCGGTGGCGCGTCGCGTGGCTGACGGCGCGGCAATCCCCATCATCCCCGACTGCTGCAATCTGGGTATCACCGCGCGCATTCTGGTGCCCTTGAACCTGGCAGCGCTGCTGATGGCCGCGCTGGCGGGCACAACCGCCAGCGATGTGCTCGTTCGAGCGCTGGCCATCGTGGCGATTCTCGAACCGATCGCGATCGGTTCGGTGGTCGCGCTTTGTGGGGTTCGCAAGCTGGTCATTGGCCGCTCTTTTGCGGATCAATGGATTGCCGGCCTGGCGGTTCCGGTCGCGCTCACTGCTGTCGTGTGCACCCTATCGGCGCGATTCGTCGTGCCCGAGCTCGGTGCGGGCACGCTCCTGGTCTGGGTCCTGGTGCGCTGCCTGTCCGCAGCCGCGATCAGCGCGCTGATCTTCGAGTTTTTCCGGCTGCGCACGGTGTCATTTGCACCTTCGCTCACCGAGGCGCGGCTGCAGGCGCTGCAGGCGCGGATCCGCCCGCACTTTCTGTTCAACAGCCTGAACACCGTCCTCGGCCTGATGCGCGGCGACCCGCGCCGCGCGGAGTACACGCTGGAAAACCTTGCCGATCTTTTCCGCGTGTTCATGCGCGATACCCGCGAGCTCGTACCGCTCGACGAAGAAGTCGTCACCTGTCAGCAGTACATCGCCATCGAAGAATTGCGCCTGGGCGATCGGCTCAAGGTCAACTGGCAGCTCGATGACATGCCGGGCGACGCGCTGCTGCCGTCGCTGCTGCTGCAGCCGCTGATCGAGAACGCTGTGCACCACGGCATCGAGCCGCGCACCGAAGAAGGCCTTATTTCGGTGCGCATCGCGCGCGCCGGCGAACGTGTTCAGGTCGAGATTCTCAACCCGCTCGCCGAGCAGGCCTCGACGCGACCCGGCAACCAGATGGCACTTTCCAACGTGAGAGAGCGTCTGATGCTGCTGTACGATATGGAGGCGGAACTCAAGACTGAAGCGATCGACGGTCAGTTCCGCCTTCACCTGGCTTTCCCCTACCGAAAAGAGAGGCGACGCCGCGATGTCCGACGCCATTTCAATCCTTATCGTTGACGATGAGCCGGTGGCTCGTTCGCGTCTTCGCGAACTGCTGGCCGACCTTTCTCCTGACTTTCCTCACCGGATTGTCGGCGAAGCCGCCAATGCCCCAGAGGCGCTGTCTCAGATCGACCTGTACCAGCCGCAGGTCGTGCTGCTGGACGTCCAGATGCCAGGCATGACCGGTATCGAGCTGGCACGCCATGTGTCGGCGCGGGCTGCGTCGTCAGATACCCCCAGGCCGATGCCGCTCGTCATCTTCGTGACCGCATTTGAAGAATTCGCGGTCGAGGCTTTCGAGGTCCGGGCGATCGACTACCTGCTCAAGCCGGTGCGGGCGCAGCGACTGCTGGAGGCCCTGAAGCGGGCTGTGACACGCCTGCCGTCCGATCAGATCCAGGCAATCGACCAGCTGGCCAAGGCCACGAATACCCGCCGGCGTCACCTGAGCGTGCACGAGCGCGGGCGTGTCATTCTGGTGCCTCTGGAGCAGGTCGTTTACCTGAAGGCGGAACTCAAGTACATCACGGTGCGCACCCGCGAACGCGAGTACCTGATCGAAGAATCGCTGACCTCGCTCGAAGAAGAGTTCGTCGATCGTTTCGTTCGCATTCATCGCAATGCGCTGGTCGCGCGGCCGTCCATCGCGGGTTTCGAGCGCGTCACACCCTCGGGCGAAGACGATGCCGGCGATCCCTACTGGCAGGTGGTACTGCGTGATGTCACAGAGCGTCTGCCCGTAAGCCGGCGACAGTGGTCGACCGTGAAGAATCTCGTCACCTGATCCAGCCCGGCGTGACTGATCCTCTGAACCGTTCGCGGGCCGGCGCCGCCAGGGCGCCGGCCCGCCTCGCCATCGCCTCGCGCGCGAGCCGGCTGGCCATGTGGCAGGCCAGACATGTGCAGTCGCTGCTGTTGGCGGCCTACCCTGGCTGCGACGTTTCCATTGTCGGCCTGACCACCGAGGGTGACCGGGTACAGGATCGCGCGCTGTCAGAGATCGGTGGCAAAGGGCTCTTCACCAAAGAGCTCGAAATCGCGCTGCTCGATGGCCGGGCCGATCTCGCTGTCCATTCGCTCAAAGACGTGCCGATGCAGCTGGCCGACGAGTTCGCTATCGCCGCGGTGCTGATCCGCGAAGACCCCCGCGACGCGTTTGTCTCCAATACCTACGCCGGGCTCGAAGACCTGCCCGCCGGCGCTCGGGTGGGCACCTCCAGCCTTCGGCGCGCGGCGCTCATCAGGCGGCGTTTTCCAGCCCTCGACGTGCAGCCCTTGCGCGGCAATCTCGACACTCGCTTGGCAAAGCTCGATCGTGGCGAGTATGCCGCCATCATGCTGGCGGCGGCGGGCCTGAAGCGGCTCGGACTGGCTGCCCGAATCCGCGCAATCGTGCCCGAGACCTTGAGCCTGCCGGCAGCGGGCCAGGGAGCCCTCGGTATCGAGACCCTGGCCGCTCGGGCAGACATCGTCGGCTGGGTCGGTGCGCTGGCGCATCAACCCACCTGGGCCCAGGTCAGCGCCGAGCGAATGCTCTCGCTCGAACTCGGCGGCAGCTGCCGCGTGCCGCTCGCGGCCTATTGCGTGGCTCGCCCTGAAGGCGGGCTTCACCTGCGCGCCTGCGTTGCCAGTATCGATGGCGAGCAGCTGCTGGAAGCCGAAGGCATCTGCACCGAAGGAGACATCGCCGGGGCACAGGCGCTTGGGTTGCGCGTGGCCGCCATCTTGTCCGACATGGGCGCGCGGGCGCTGATCCCGGCGCCTGTCTGAGTCGGCATCCTGAGCCTCACGCAGTCTTGACCCGCATCGTCCTGACCCAGCCGCGGCCGCGGGTTCGCGTCCTGGCCAGGACGCTGGAGGCGCGAGGCCATGATGTGCTCGCGCTGCCGGTGCGCGAACTGATCTCGCTGGTCGATCAGCCCGCCGTGAGTTCGCTGCTGGCCAATCTGTGGACCTTCGAATGGGTGCTGTTCGTGAGCCCTGGGGCGGTTGATGCCGCCTGGCCTCGTCTGCCAGACCCCTGGCCGCCCGGTACAGGCATTGCCACGATCGGTCCCGGAACCGAGCTCGCACTGAGTGCGCATGGCTTTGATCCGAGCGTGCTGCCCAGCCCTCTGGTGCGGCCGCGACAGGCGCCGTTCGATGCGGCGGCACTGATGCGCGA
>JAYVOV010000610.1:0-3548 GCA_043757735.1 Burkholderiaceae bacterium | reverse complement strand
CGCAGCCACCCGCTGCAAGATGAGCGTCGAGCAGCGCGGCGAACAATGCCTGACCGGCTGTATCCAGTGCTGTATTCGGTTCGTCGAGCAGCCAGAGCGGACGGCTTGAAAACGCCAGCCGTGCCAGACCGACCCGCCGGCGCTGTCCTGCGGACAGCCGCAGGAACGGCAGATGGCGTTGCCGGCCCAGGCCGACCTGATTGAGTGCCGCATCGACGCGTTGCGCGTGCTCGACCCCGGCACCGAGATCGAGCCAGGCCTGCTGCAGGAGATTCTCCCGGGCAGTCAGAACTTCTTTCCAGCCGGTGGCGTGCCCCTGATACAGCATGGCCGCGTTCCAGGCGGGATCACTTTGCTTGCGCGCGACACCCTGCCAGAACACCTGGCCGGCATCGGCCCGGATCAGTCCGGCGATGATGCGCAGCAGGGTCGATTTGCCGCTGCCGTTGTCGCCGGTCAGCATCAGCCATTGGCCAGATTCGACTTCGAGATCGAGACCGACGAACAGTGTTCGCGTGCCCAGTGTGCAGTTTAAGGCTCGACATTGCAGCGTGCCTGCCGCCGCGGCGGCGGATCGTGTCACGGTACGACCTGATCGATCGTGATTTTGAGCTCGCGGCTGCCGGCAGTTGTGGTGGGACTCACGCCAAATAGATCGCCGCTGGCCCGCATGGCGTTGCCGCTGCGGCTCAGGCGGGCTTCGATGACCAGTGCGCCGGCCGCCGACGGTTTGCGCGCCGGATTCATCGCGTCGTCGTCGGTCAGCTCGAACGGGACTGGAAAACGCTCTGGCGTCAGCCGCCGCGCGGCCACTGGCATGCGCGGGCCCTCGGCAGGGCGGGCGGAGACGAACAGGACCGTCCCCGGCGGCAGCTTGCCCGCGAACGCAGGGGCGAGATCGATGCGGCCCGCGAAGATGACGTTGCTTGCACTGGCGGGTGCCGCGTCGACCTTGCCCGTCGACTCGAGTCGCGCGATTGCCTGCCCGATGGCGTTCGCCTGTTCGGATTCCGGCGGCAGGATGCCGCGCAATTGGCGCAGCGTGATCAGCGCCGACTTCAGGTCGCCATTGCGGTACTGGGCCGCGCCCATCAGGGCCAGTGACTTCGGCTCGCGCGGGTCGATGGCCAGCGCGCGCTCGAGCAGTTTCACTGGTTCGGGCCCGAACTCGCCCCCCTTGAGGTTGACCAGCACATCTGCATAGTCGGCCAGCAGGCGCGCGCTGGGCGGCGAAAAATGCTCGGCGGCTTTCGAGAACGCCTGCGCCGACCCGGCCAGATCACCTTTGATCCGGAGCGCTTCGGCCAGCATTGCCCAGGCCTCGCCGTCATTGGCCTTGCGTGCGGTTTTTTCACGCAGCTCGGCGATTGCGGTGTCGAGCTTGGCGGGACTCATTTCACCGCGCAGTTCTTCAGCGTCCAGCGCGACCACGCCCGGGGCGCCGACACGATCGTAGACCAGCAGGGCAGTCGCGGGCACCAAAACTGCCACCACGATGGCCAGGATGATGCCCAGACGGGGGCTGGCAGTCGCGTACGCGGGAACCGGTGGCTCACCGAGCGCGCGATCGGGAAATTGGCCGTCGACTTCGCCGAGCAGCTCATCGAGCGCCAGGCGCGCTTCGTCGGCGCTGAGCCGGCCGACCCGCTCCTCGGCTTCGATTTCTTGGCGCCGATCGCGGTACACCGCGAGGCGCTTGGCGTCGTCGTCGGCCGCCGGTGACGCATCGAGCGCCTCGCGTCGGCCAGGGGCATTCGCCGAATTGCGGGCACCCGGGTTGCGCAGCAGCGGCCAGACCAGCGAGGCGGTAGCCGCGCACGCCAGTGCCGCGAGCGCCGTCCAGAATACGAGCATGAGTGAGTGCAACTATTTGATTTTGCTGGATTGTCGCATACCGGCAGAGACGGCCAGCGTCAACCGGCCGGATCTGCTTCGCGACGCGGCTGGCGTGGTTGAAGAGCAGGCCGGTGCGTGGCGGTCAGGCGGGGGAAAGCAGCGGACCGCGTTCGAGCCGGCTGATGAGCGTGTCGAGAAAACTCACACACTGCGCGAGCTGCGAGGTTTCGACGTATTCATCGGGCTGATGGGCGACCCGGATCTCGCCAGGCCCGCAGATGACCGTGGGCACGCCGGCTTGCTGCAGCATGCCGCCTTCCGTGCCAAAGCTCACCCGTCCTGGCGTATCGCAGCCGCAAAGCGGCAGGAGCGCCTGCGCCAGGTGGCGGTTGCCGCGTTCATCGAGGGCCGGTGCGTCGAGAATTTCTTCGATCGTGATGGCGCATTCGCCGGATATCTGGCGCATGCGCGGCACCAGCACGGTGTCGCAGTGCAGTCGTATCCGGGCCAGGATGTCAGGCGCGCTCACGCCCGGCAGGGCGCGGATTTCGAACATGAACTCGCAATCCCTGGCGGTGATGTTGTGGGCGGTGCCGCCCTGGATCATGCCGGCATGCACACTGGTGTGCGGAAACTCGAAGCCGTCATGGCGCTCCGCCTGATTCAACTGGCGCTGCAGGTCGTTCAAAAAGACGATCACTTCAGCAGCCATCTCGACCGCCGAAACCCCCTGGTCGCGCAGCGACGAATGAACTGAAAAGCCGCGCACCCGGCATCGATAGATGGCGGTGCCCTTGTTGGCGACGACCACGCGCATGCGGGTCGGTTCGCCGATGATGCAGGCCGCCGGGCGCACTGGCGCGAGGGCCAGGTGGGCCGCCAGCATGCGCATTCCATGCATGTTGCTTTCTTCGTTGTACGACAGGGCGATGTGCACCGGCGCACTCAACGACGCGGCGACCAGGCGCGGAATGGCCTCCACGCAGCAGGCGATGAAGCCCTTCATGTCGGCGCTGCCGCGGCCGATCCAGCGCCCGTCGCGCTCGATCAGCCGAAATGGGTCGCTGTGCCAGTCCTGGCCGGCCACCGGGACGACGTCAGAGTGCCCCGAGAGCATGACGCCGGGGCGGTCAGTCGGGCCGATGGTGGCGAACAGGTTTGCCTTGCCCGGTTCGTCGCCCTGCTGCACGAAGGCTTTGATGCCATGGTCGTCGAGGCGATTGGCCACCCATTCGATGAGGGCGAGGTTGCTGCGACTGCTGACGGTATCGAAAGCGACCAGGCGCTCGAGAGTGGTGAGGGTGCTGGCAAGCGTCATGGCGGCCTTCAGGAGGTCAAGGTTGCAGTCTATCGGATGCCGCCGTTTGCGCGAGACGAACCGCGTCGTGCGCGCGGTCTTCCACCGTGCGCACGGTGTTCGATGGCCGGCCAGTCGCCTGCCGATACGGCCGCAGGCGGGATCATCGAGGACCCGCCGACCGCGAACACGTTGGGCAAGGCGAGGTAAGCGGCCAATCGATCGGCGCCGACGCCGCCGGTGGGGCAGAATCGGGCAGCACCAAACGGCGAGGCGAAGGCCTTGAGCATGGCCGGACGTGATACCCGGCCATCGAGTGGCAGCGCTCGATGCGACCGGCGCCGGCGATTGTTGCGCCGGCGTGCTGGTGACCCGTCTGGTGGCGGGGGATCCGCTGGTCAGCGCCGCGCGCGCC
>JAYVOV010000609.1:0-3550 GCA_043757735.1 Burkholderiaceae bacterium | reverse complement strand
ACGATGGCGGACAGACTGGCAATGAAGGGCATGCTGGCAGACTTTGCAAGAGATTGATCGGCGCGGTAATCAGGGCGCGGCCAGCGCGCAGTTCACCGGCTGGGCCTTCAGCAGGGTGGTCAGGATTTCGGGCGCGATCGAAACCAGATAGCCGCGGCGCCCGCCATTGATGTAGATACGTTCACAGGCGAGCACAGTGCTTTCCACGTACACCGCCATCGCCTTGCGGGTGCCGAACGGCGAGGTGCCGCCCAGCTGATAGCCCGAATGACGCTGCGCGACTTCGGCGGTGCACGACTCGACCGACTTGCAGCCGATGGCGCGCGCCAGGTTTTTGGTGGAGACGGTGCAATCGCCATGCATCAGCACGATCATCGGCCGGCTGGCCTCATCTTGCATCACCAGGGTCTTGACCACGCAGTGCTCGTCGACACCGAGCTGGCGTGCCGATTCGCCCGTGCCACCGTGTTCGACGTACTCGTAGACGTGCTCGCCATAGGCGATCTTCTGGCGTTTGAGCCACTGGGTGGCGGGCGTCTCGGAGACGTGTCTGGCCATGACGGGGTGCCGTTCGCTCAGGCCGGCCGGCCCGTGCCGGCTGGATAAAGCCCGCGCCCCTGCGCGAATACCCGGGCCAGCCCCAGCAGCGCATCGATCGACGGCGCCGCAATGCCGGCCAGGCCAGCCATCTCGGCCACCGCGCTCACCAGCGCGTCGAGCTCGATCGGGCGTTGCGCCTCGACGTCCTGCAGCATCGAGGTCTTGAAGGCGCCCAGCTTGCGCGTCACCTGATTGCGCTCATCGGGTGTCATGGTGATCGGCAGGCCGAAGTGTTCACCGACGCGCGCCGCTTCGGACATCGCGGTGCACACGAACCGGTAGAGCAGCGGGTCGTCCAGGATGCGATCCATCGTGCCCCCGGTAACCGCCGACAGCGGGTTCATGGTCATGTTGCCCCACAGTTTGAGCCAGACCGCCTGCTCGATGCATGGATCAGTCTCGACCTGCAGGCCGGCCTTGCCCAAGGCATCGGCCACCGCCGCCAGCCGCGCGGTTGCCGCGCCACCTGGTTCACCCAGGATGAACCGCTCGCCAAAGGCGTGGCGCACGACGCCAGGCTGCGGGCAGGAGGCCGCCATATGCACGACGCAACCCATCACCTGCGCGACCGGAATGGCCCGTGCCAGTGCGCCGTCCGGGTCGGTGGCGATCAGGCGGGTGTCGCGCCAGCGCTCGCCCAGACCGTGGAAGAACCACCACGGCACGCCGTTCATGGCCGACAAGACGATGGTGTCGGGCCCCAGCATCGGGCCGATGGTCTGGGCCACGGCGGGCAGCGCGGTGGTCTTGACGGCGAGCACCACCACCTCGGCGCCCGCGAGCCGCGCGGGTGAATCGCTGACCTCGATCGAGACTGTCTGTTCGCCGGCCTGCGTCTGCAGACGCAGGCCCTGCTGGCGCACCGCAGCGAGCGTGGCGCCACGCGCCAGCGCCGACACTGGATGACCCGCCAGGGCCAGCCGCGCGGCGACGAATCCCCCAATCGCGCCCAACCCGAATACGCAGAACTTCATGCCATCTCTTTCCACCGGACCGTCAGCCCCGCTGGCCGGGCACGCCGGACAACAGGAGAATGGGCGAAGTTTAGCGCGCCGCCGCGGCGCTTGAAGCCGGTATCGCCTGCCGCTGTCGCAACGGCAGCAGTCGCGACAGATGCTGCGACCGCGCCGCGGGCAATCACCCCCGAGGGTGATGACGGGCGTGCAGCTGCTTGAGGCGTTCACGCGCGACGTGGGTATAGATTTGCGTGGTCGAGATGTCGGCGTGACCGAGCAGCAATTGCACCACGCGCAGGTCGGCGCCGTGGTTGAGCAGGTGGGTGGCGAAGGCATGGCGCAAGGTGTGCGGCGACAGCGGCGCGACCACGCCGGCACGCAGCGCATACTGCTTGATCAGCTTCCAGAACATCTGCCGCGTCATCGGGCCACCGCGCCGGGTGACGAACAAGGCATCACTGGCCCGGCCACTCAACAGCGCCGGCCGGGCCTCGCGCAGATAGCGATCGATCCAGTGCTGCGCTTCCTGGCCCAGGGGCACGAGACGCTCCTTGTCGCCCTTGCCGATCACCCGCACCACGCCCTCGTTCAGGCCCACCTGCACGCCGGCCAGACCGACCAGTTCACTGACCCGCAAGCCGCTGGCGTACAAGGTTTCGAGCATTGCACGGTCGCGCAGTCCGAGCGCCGCGACCGGATCGGGGGCCTCGAGCAGCGACTCGACCTGCGCCTCCGACAGCGTCTGCGGGAAGCGCATTGGCTGGCGGGCAGAGCGCACCGGCACGGTCGGGTCGTCGGCTCGGCCGCCCTGGCGCACCAGATACCGGAAAAAGCGGCGAAACACCGTCAGCCGGCGATTGCCGCTGCTCGCTTTCGAGTCTGAGAACCGATGCGCGATGTAGGCCTGCAGATCGCTCGTGCCGGCGCGCACCAGACCGCCGTCGCGACGTCGGCTGTCGCTCTGGCCACGAATCGATTGTTCGTCCAGCCAATGTGCGAAACCGGACAGGTCGCGCTGATAGGCCGCCAGGGTGTTGCTCGACAGCCCGTCTTCGAGCAGCAAAGCCTCGCAGAAGCGCTCGATGGCCCGTTCGTCATCGGGGTGCAAAGGCGGCGCGGGCTCGCGCCCGGGCCGGCGGGCGGAACGGCTGGTGCCGCCGGAATGGATCGGGTCGGCGCGGCCAGGGCGCGCCGCAGACGCGGCCCGGGCAGGCACGGGTTTCGATTCAGTCGTTTTCATTGCTTTGCGGATTCTGCCGGTTCGAATAAGGCGCCCCTCAGACACTACACTGCAGCCCACTCATGAATATCATCGCGCTGCTTTTCCCCGACCTCGCCCTGATCGCGATGGGCTGGATGATCAAACGTTCAGGCCGCCTGCCGGCCGGTTTTTGGGACGGCGCCGAAGTACTCGTCTACTACCTGCTGTTTCCGGCGCTGCTGTTCGGCTCGATCACCCGAGCGGTGCTTTCGGTCGCGCAAGCCGCGCCGATGATCACGGTGGCCTACAGCGCGCTGGCGGCCGGCATCGTGGTGAGCTACAGCGCGCGCTGGCTGCTCAAACCCGACCCGCGCCAGTTCGCCTCGGGTGCGCAGTGCGGCTTTCGGTTCAATTCCTACATCACCCTGGGCCTGGGCTCGCGGATCGGCGAGGCCCCGGGGCTGGCGCTGGCCGCACTGATCGTCGGATTGATCGTGCCGATCGCCAACATGGCCGCCGTCTACCCGCTCGCCCGCCATGGCGGCGGCAGTGTCTGGCAGGCCCTGATCCGCAACCCGCTGGTTCTGGCCACCCTGGCAGGCCTGCTCATGCAGGTGCTGGGCGTGAAGATGCCCGAACCGGTCGACGCCACCTTGCAGCGCCTCGGCGCAGCCGCACTCGCGCTGGGCCTGCTGTGCGTCGGCGCCGGCCTGCAGCTGCAGCGCGAGGCTGGCACCGCACCGGCGCTGGCCCGCAGCGCGCGCCGTCTCAGTATCTGGTTCACCCTGGGCAA
>JAYVOV010000608.1:0-13331 GCA_043757735.1 Burkholderiaceae bacterium | reverse complement strand
GGCGTGCACGTGGTGACGGTCAATGACTACCTCGCCGCGCGCGATGCCGACTGGATGGGCGCGGTCTACCGCTTCCTGGGCCTCACCGTGGGCACCGTCGTGTCCCAGCAGTCGACCGAAGACAAGAAGCTCGCTTATGCCGCCGACATCACCTATGGCACCAATAACGAATTCGGCTTCGACTACCTGCGCGACAACATGGAGTACGCGCCCGGCGATCGCCGTCAGCGCGGGCTTTTTTATGCGATCGTCGACGAGGTCGATTCGATCCTGATCGACGAGGCGCGCACGCCGCTGATCATCTCGGGTCAGGCAGAAGATCACACCGAGATGTACCAGCGCATGAATGCGGTGCCCAAGCTGCTCGACCCGATGGCGGCTGAAGCCAAGGCCAACGAGCCCGAGCCCGCCGGCGACTACTGGGTCGACCGCAAAGGCCATCAGGTGCATCTGTCCGAAAACGGCCATGAGAAGTGCGAGCAGATCCTCACCCAGCAGGGCATGCTCGCAGAAGGCGCCAGCCTCTACGACCCGGCCAACATCAGCCTCATGCACCACCTGATGGCAGCCCTGCGCGGGCACACGCTGTTCCTGAAAGACCAGCAGTACGTTGTTCAGAACGGTGAAGTCATCATCGTCGATGAGTTCACCGGCCGCCTGATGCCTGGGCGCCGCTGGAGCGATGGCCTGCACCAGGCGGTCGAGGCCAAGGAGGGGGTCGAGATCAATGCCGAGAATCAGACGATGGCATCGATCACCTTCCAGAACTATTTCCGCATGTACGGCAAGCTTGCCGGCATGACGGGCACTGCCGACACCGAGGCCTACGAGTTTCAAGAGATCTACACGCTGGAAACGGTGGTGGTGCCCACCCATCGTCCGATGGTGCGCCAGGATCGCCAGGATCAGGTGTTCAGGACATCCAACGAGAAGTACAACGCCATCCTCACCGATGTCCGCGATTGTTATCAGCGCGGCCAGCCGGTGCTCGTCGGCACGACCAGTATCGAGAGTTCGGAGCTGCTCTCCGAACTTCTCACCAAGGAAAAGCTGCCGCATCAGGTGCTCAACGCCAAGCAGCATGCGCGCGAGGCCGAGATCGTCGCTCAGGCGGGGAGCCCGAAGATGCTCACCATCGCCACCAATATGGCGGGGCGCGGCACTGACATCGTGCTGGGCGGCAATGTCGGCAAGCAGGTTGACCTGCTGATGGTCGATCCCGCGGTGCCCGACGCCGATCGCGAGCAGCGTGCCGAAAAATTCCGCACCGAATGGCAGTCGCTGCACGATCAGGTGATCGCCGCGGGTGGCCTGCACATCATCGGCACCGAGCGCCACGAGTCGCGCCGCATCGACAACCAGCTGCGCGGCCGTTCGGGCCGGCAGGGCGATCCGGGTTCATCGCGTTTCTATCTGTCGATGGACGATCCGCTGCTCAAGATCTTTGCCGGCGACCGACTGAAGGCAATCATGGATCGGCTCAAGCTACCGGAAGGCGAAGCGATCGAGGCTGGCATGGTCTCTCGGTCCATCGAGAGCGCGCAGCGCAAGGTCGAGGCACGCAACTTCGACATCCGCAAGCAGCTGCTCGAGTACGACGACGTCGCCAACGATCAGCGCAAGGTGGTTTACGCCGACCGCAACGCGCTTCTCGACAGCGACGACTTCGCCGAGCGGATCACCGATCTTCGCCACCGGGTCTTCACCGACGTATTGCGCCAGTACGTGCCGCAGAATTCGATCGAAGAACAATGGGACGTTCCCGGACTGCAGAAGCTGCTCGAATCAGAATGGCAGATGACCGTGCCGCTCACCGATCTCGTTGCCAGAGCAACCGATGCCAGCGACGACGAAATTCTCGCGGCTGTCCTGAAGACAGCCGATGAGTCCTATGAAGGCAAGGTGAATGCCGTCGGCCGCGAAACCTTCGTCGGCTTCGAGCGTTCCATCATGCTGCAGGCGATGGACCAGCATTGGCGCGAACACCTCTCGGCGCTCGATTACCTTCGCCAGGGCATCCATCTGCGCGGTTATGCGCAAAAGAACCCGAAGCAGGAGTACAAGCGCGAATCCTTCGAGCTGTTCGGACTGATGCAGGACCGGGTCCGCAACGATGTCATCCGGGTGTTGATGACCGTGCGCATCCAGAGCCCCGAAGAGGCGCAGAAGGCCGAAGAAACAATTGAGCAGCAGGCTCAGAGCTACACCAAAGTCAACTACACACATGCCGACTTCGACGCGGCTGCGGCAACCGCCGCAGGCTCGGATCCAGAGTCGATCGCACTGGCGGCGCTGCAGCAGTTGCCCGCCGGCGAGCCGCAGGCGCCGCAACCCTTGCGACGTTTCGGCAGCAAGATCGGGCGCAACGACCCTTGCCCCTGCGGCTCCGGGAAGAAATACAAGCAGTGCCACGGTCAGCTGGGCTGAACGCCGGCTGGCTGCGCGTGCGCCAGCCAGCCGGCGATTCGCGCTACCGCGAACACGGCGAAGGCGCTTCCCGGGGGCAGGTGCAGCGCACGCTGCAGTGCCACCAGCGCGAGATCCAGTGACGGGGCCAGCCCCGTCAAGTCGCTGATCGCGGCAATCAGGCGATCAATCAGCGGGTCGCGCGGCAGGCCCTCGAGAATCGTTCGGCCGTGCGGGTCGCCGCCGGGGCAGAGCGGATGGCCAAAACCCGGAAGCAGGCCTCGCGGGCCAATCGTTCGCGCAGGGCACGCCGCAGCGAGCGGACCGCGGCCAATTCGCCCAGCAGGGCTTCGACGCGCGCAGTCATGCCGCCGTGCCTGCCGCCTGACAGTGCGGCCAGCCCGCCCAATACCGCAGCGCCCAGGTCAGCGCCAGTCGAGGCCACACAACGTGCGGTGCAACTGCTGGCGTTGAGTTCGTGGTCGGCGCACCGGACCAGCGCTTGTCGCAGTCGCTCGGCTGAATGCCTGCGTCTGATCAAATCAATATTGACGACAAACGGCGTCCGCCGCGACAGTGCAGACTTGTCTGCCGCTGCGAATACTTCAGGAGAGCACCAATGTCCGCCGATGCACCGATGACTTCTTCGATCACCGGCGCACCAGCGCCCGTATCGAGCGCTGCGCAGTCGCTGGCCAGCTTGTGGTCCGCAGCGGGTCTGTCTGCAGACTCGCTCGCGGGCGTTACGCTGACCGGCGATTCGCCGATTCTGCCGTCGTCTTTCGCAGTCGATATCGCCGCGCAGTCCAGCATTGCCGCCGCCGCCCTGATGGCGACTCGAGTGGGCCAGCATCGCAATGGCTTGCGTCAGCAGGTTTCGGTAGCGCGCCGGGACGCGGCGATCGAGTGCACCGGGCTGTTCTCGATCAACGGTCGCGTGCCGCAGGTCTGGGACAAAATTGCCGGGCTCTATCAATGTGCTGATGACGAAGGGGCTCGATGGGTGCGCGTGCACACCAATTTCGCCCATCACCGGGACGGTGTGCTGCGCCTGCTGGGCTGTCCTCCAGGTCCGGACACCAGCCGTGAAGCAGTTGCGGCGGCGCTCGGCAGATGGCATGCCGAAGAGTTCGAGGCGCGCGCCGCACAGGCCGGGCTGGTGGTGGCCGCGGTGCGCGATTTCGCCGCCTGGGACGCGCATCCCCAGGCGCACGCCGTCGCTGCGCTGCCACTCGTGAGCCTCGAGCGGATCGGCGAGGGCGCGCCCCTGGCTTGGCCGTCGCTGTCCGCTGACGCCCAACCACTCAGCGGTCTGCGAGTCCTGGATCTCACTCGGATCCTTGCCGGGCCGGTGTGTGGCCGCACCCTCGCGGCCTATGGCGCCGACGTGATGCTGGTCAACTCGCCCAGACTGCCCAACATCGAGGCGATCGCCGACACCAGCCGGGGCAAGCTGTCGACCCACCTCGATCTCGACCTGCCGCACGACCAGGAGGCGCTGCGCGCGCTGCTGAGCCAGTCGCACGTGATGGTCCAGGGTTATCGGCCCGGGGGCCTGGCCGAGCGGGGTTTCGGCCCGCAGCAGGCCGCAACGCTGCGGCCGGGTATCGTCTACGTCAGCCTGAGCGCGTATGGGCATGAAGGGCCGTGGCGGACTCGTCGAGGATTCGACTCGCTCGTTCAGAGTGCGACCGGTATCAATTGGGCAGAAGCGCAGGCGGCGGGCACCTCCCAGCCACAGGCCTTGCCGGCCCAGATCCTCGATTACGCATCCGGTTTTCTGATGGCTTTCGGCGCCCAGGCAGCGTTGCTGCGCCAGGCGCAGGAAGGGGGCAGCTGGCATGTGCGGGTTGCGTTGGCACGCACCGGCGCGTGGCTGCGTGCCATGGGGCGCGAGCCGGACGGTTTCCGGATTGCGCGACCTGCGGTCGATGCCTCTCTGATCACCACCGACAGCGGTTTTGGCAGATTGGCTGCCTTGCCCCACGCGGCGCGGTTCTCGCTCACGCCGGCAAACTGGCGCCGGCCGTCGATGCCGCCTGGCTCACACCCGCCTGTCTGGCCCAGCTGATCAGGTGTGGGCAGGACTCAACGATGACAGCGCTGCAGGGCGCGACCATCATGTCGGTTCGACCGGGCCTGGCGTAGCAGGGGCAGGGGCAGGGGCAGGGGCAGGGGCAGGGGCCGAGGGCGGCTTGGTCTGTTGGATCGGCTCGGCTGGCCGGGGTGGTTTGAGCGGCTCGCGCGGTTCGCGCGGTTTCGGCGGCTTGGGCCTCGTGTGCAGCTTGAGCATCGCGGCCTCCAGATGACCTTGCGCGCAATCCGGCACGATCGCCAGCGTTCGCGCGAGTTCGTCCGCGATGAGCAGCTGATCCTCGCGGCGCGGCGCATGCAGAACAAAGTCGGCGACATCCTGGTTCAGGCCGAGGGTGCGCGGGTGCCCGATGCCCAGTCGCAGCCGCCAGAAGCCGGGGGTGGTCAATGCGGCGCTGATGTCCTTCAGGCCGTTGTGACCAGCGTTGCCGCCGCCCTGCTTCATCTTGCTCTGGCCCGGCAGCAGGTCGAGTTCGTCGTGGACCACCAGGATCTCGTCGGGCGAGATTCGGTAAAAGCCGGCGAGCGCAGCCACCGCGCGGCCGGAGCGATTCATGAAGGTTCCGGGTTTGAGCAGCCAGATCGCGTGGCCCTGGACAGTTGCGCGGGTCACCTGGCCGTGAAACTTGGCTTCACGCGAAAACCGCGCGCTGCTGGCCTGCGCAAGCGCGTCCACCCACCAGAATCCGGCGTTGTGACGGGTGTCTTCGTATTCGGGGCCGATATTTCCCAGACCGACAATGAGGCGGATGGCGGACATGAGATCGCCCAGTGGTTCGGGGGCGGACGAACGCCCGCCCCGCAGGGCTTACTTCTTCTCGCCTTTTTTGGCCGGCGCAGCCGCGGCAGGCACCACTTCTTCGGCCGCACCCGGGGGCACGGTCACCGTGATGACGACCGGGTTTTCGCGGGCGCGAAGCACGGCAGTGACGCCATTGGGCAGCGTGATGTCGCGAATGTGAACCGTCTGCCCGACTTGGGCATTGGTCAGGTCGACTTCGATGAAGCTGGGCAGATCCCCCGGCAGGCACGACACCGAGATCTCGGTGATGACATGACTGATGATCGCGGCTGACATCTTCACTGCCGGCGATGCGTCGGCGTTGGTGAAGTGCAGGGGAACCTTCAGGACGATCTTCTGATCGGCGGCCACGCGTTGGAAGTCGATGTGCTGGACCACCGGTTTGTACGGGTGCCACTGCACATTGCGCAGCAGGACGCGTTCCGGCGTGCCGTCGAGCTCCATGTCGAGGATCGACGAATGGAAGGCTTCGACGCGCAGCGCGTGATAAAGCGGGTTGTGATCGAGCTCGATCATGGACGGTTCGTTTTTGCCCCCGTAAACAATGCCGGGGACTTTGGCGGAACGACGCAGGCGGCGGCTCGCACTCGAACCCTGCAATTGGCGTGAATTGGCGACGACTTTCATCGCACTCTCCTCAAAAAGCCCTGTGTCCGCGACCAGAACGACAAGGCGTTGCAAATGTTCGGCCTGGTGAGAAGCCGAACTCGAAAAAGGGGTGACAACACTGCGGCGCGCGGCCGCGCGACCCGGTGCTCAGTCGACAAACAGGGAAGAGACCGAATCTGCGCGGTTGATGCGCAGGATGGTTTCGGCCAGCAGCTGGGCGCAGCTCAGCACCCGGATCTTCTGCGACGCCCGAGCATCTTTGGGCAGAGAAATGGTGTCGGTGACCACCAGCTCGTCGAGCGGCGAGTTCGCGATGCGATCGACCGCGCCGCCAGAAAGAACTGGGTGGGTGCAATAGGCCAGCACACGCTGGGCGCCCCGCTCCTTCAGGGCGCCGGCCGCCTTCACCAGCGTGTTCGCGGTGTCGACCATGTCGTCCATGATGACGCAGGTGCGTCCGTTGACATCGCCGATGATGTTCATCACTTCGGCCACATTGGCCTTCGGCCGGCGCTTGTCGATGATGGCGAGGTCGCAATCGAGGCGTTTGGCGAGCGCACGGGCCCGGACCACGCCGCCGACGTCGGGCGACACGACCATGACGTTTTCGAACTGCTGTTTGTGTACATCGGCCAGCAGCAGCGGCGCGGCGTATATGTTGTCGACCGGGATATCGAAAAATCCCTGAATCTGATCGGCGTGGAGATCCATGGTGAGCACGCGCTCGACGCCTGCAATCTGCAGCATGTTGGCGACGATTTTCGCGCTGATGGCCACGCGCATCGAGCGAACGCGCCGATCCTGGCGGGCGTAACCGAAGTAGGGCAGCGCCGCGGTGATGCGGCCGGCCGATGCACGCTTGAGCGCATCGACCATGACCATGACTTCCATCAGATGATCATTGGTGGGCGCGCAGGTTGGCTGCAGCACGAACACATCCTTGCCGCGGACGTTCTCGAGGATCTCGACCATGACTTCGCCATCTGAGAACCTGCCGACAGTTGCTTTGCCCAAGGGCAGGCGCAGGTGCGTCGCGACATCGGCCGCCAATTTTGGATTGGCGTTGCCGGTGAAGATCATCAGGCCTTCGGGAGACAAGCCTTCGGCGCTGCGGTGCGCTACCTGCTGCATGTGATGACCCGGTAGGTGGCGTTGCTGGTCGTTGGCGTGGAAGCTTTTGGCTGGGGAGGAAGGACTCGAACCCTCGCATGCCGGAATCAAAATCCGGTGCCTTTACCAACTTGGCGACTCCCCAACGGTTCGTCCAGGCTGATCCTCAGCGATGTTTTGCTGTTTGATCAGCCCGCGCGGGAACCACCGCGCAATCTTTGCTCATTCCTGACGGAATGCCCATTCGCGAAGTGGGTGACGGTCCAGGGACCGTACCCCCCAGGCTTTCAGACCGTTTGCGGCACGCCCTCCGGCCAACCCGCTCACCACCTGCGACGCCTGTGCCGCATCTTCGACTGGCATGAACACACAAGCACCAGACCCGGTCATCCGGGCCTGTGCGGTGCTGATTCCAGCAACCCTGGCCGCCTGGTTCAGCGCCTTGAGCGCCGCCGCCACCCTGGGGTAGCGAGCCAAGACGACCGGTTGAAGATCGTTTCGACCGGGAAGACTCGACCGTTTTCGCGAAAGACTGACGATTTTAAGAGGTCTTGTGCTCCGCGTCAATTCGGGCGCCGAGAAGATGGCTGCGGTGGGCACCGCGACGCCCGGCGCCACCACCACATAGTGGCGCTCGGGCAACAGCAGCGGGTGCAGGCGTTCGCCCACGCCGGTGGCATAGGCATTGTCGCCGCGAATGAATACCGGCACGTCGGCGCCCAGTTCGAGTGCCAGCGTCGCCAGCCGCCGGCGCGACCAGTGCAGGCCCCACAACTGGTTCAGCCCGAGCAGCACCGTCGCGGCGTCGGAACTCCCGCCGCCCAGTCCACCGCCCAAGGGCAGCCGTTTTTCGAGGGCGATGCGAACACCCAGCCGAGTACCACTGGCAGCGGCCAGCCGTCGCGCCGCACGGACGGTGAGATCGCTTTCCGCAGGCACGCCCGCCAGAGCGTGGGCGCGTTCGATGCGCGCGTCATCCAGCCGCAGCAAGTGCACGGTGTCGGCTAGATCGATCAGCTGAAAAACAGTTTCGAGCAGGTGGTAGCCATCGGCCCTGCGTCCGGTGACGTGGAGAAACAGGTTCAGTTTTGCCGGCGCCGGCAGGTTGTGCAGTTCGCGGAGCATTTGCGGGTCGATGAATTGCAGGGAAAGCAGATGAGCCGGTGGGCAGGCCGACGGCGGGCCTAACTTTCACGTTAACGGGCGGCTGAGGTCTCGTCGACCACCAGGCGCAGTTCGACCTCGTGCGGCGCGGCCGTGTTCGACGCGGCCAGCCAGCGCATGCTCAGACGCCGCGGCGAGCCCGGCTCGGCGGCCTCGACGCTGACCAGCCAGCCGGATTCTGAAAACTGGGTGGGGCCGCTGGCCGACGAGCCCGCGGACGTCTTGGCCTCTGCGTTCAAGGCGCCAAGCCAGCGTGGCAGTTGCGACAAGGGCGCCGGCCAGCCAAAGGCCTTCTCGGTCAAGGTTTCAGGCCGCTCGGCGCTGAATCTGCGACCGTCGGCGCTCTCCAGTGTCGCGCTGCCGGGTTCGATTCGGGCTACCGCCAAGGTCTGGCCCAACGGGGAGGACACTTCGAGCTCACTGCGCTGGCCATCGACCCGCAGCAGGAACCGGCCGGTGGCGCGCTGCACCGCCGCGTCGGCGCCGGCGTTGTCGCGCCAGCTTACCGCGAAGCGGCCCGAATACTCGATGCTGTCAGGGCTCGCGGGCCGACGCGGGCTCAGAGCACAGCCCGCGAGCAGCAGCAGCGCGAGGGCCGCGCAGGCGCCGCGCCGGCCACCCGAAATCGGCCCGGCTGCCGATGGCGCGATCAGCGCCGGCGACAGCCTCCTACAGTGCCACATTGAGGCGGGCGAGGGTTTCCTTGAGAATCTGGTTGTCCGGCTCACGGCCGCGGGCATCGGCCCACAATCGGCGCGCTTCGTCGATGCGGCCCATCTTCCAGAGAACCTCTCCGAGGTGGGCGGCGATCTCGGCCTCCGGGCGCAGTTTGTACGCCTGGCGAAGGATTTCGGCCGCCCGTTCGTTCTGGCCACGCCGAAACAGGACCCAGCCCATGCTGTCGAGGATGTGCGCATCGTCCGGCAAGAGCTGCAGGGCGCGCTCGATCAGGGTCTGCGCTTCTTCGAGCCGAAGGCCACGCTCGGCCAGGCTGTACCCCAGGGCGTTGTAAGCATGGGCGTGATCGGGCTTGATCTGGATGAGCTTGCGCAGGCTCGACTCCATGACCGCCACGCGATCAATCCGCTCGGCCGCCATTGCGTGGTCGTACAGGAGCTCTGGGTTGTTTGGCAGCCGCTCGAGCGCTTTGTCGAGGACGTCGAAGGCTTCCGGCGCTTTGTTCGCCTCGCGCAGAAGCTGTGCTTCGAGCGCGATGAGCTGCACGCGTTCGCGGTTGGTGGGCGCGGTGGTGTTTCGGAGCAGATCGCGTGCGGCCTCGAGTCGACCGGTACGCGCGATCAGCGTCGCGCGCCGCAGCAGGGCCGGCATCATTTGATCGCCACGATTGATATTTTCGAGCCACTCGATGGCCTGTGGGAGGTCCTTTTGCTCCTCGGCGATCTGCGACAGAAAAAGGTATGCCGGGCTGTTGTCGCGCGGCACGCCGTCCGGCAAGGCGATATAGCGTTTCAGGAAGCCGGCGGCCGCGGCTGGCTGGCGGTTCTGGTGGGCCAGCTGGGCCAGCGAGAACAGAATGGCCGGGCTGTCGGGGTCGGCGCGCAGCGCGAGTTCCATCTCGCGGCGGGCATCTTCGGTGCGGCCGGCCCCGGCCAGCAGCCGGGCGTATTGGAAACGCGCCTCGAGCGCCTTCGGGAAGCGCGTGAGATAGGCCTCCAGCACCCGCAAAGCGCCAGGCGCACCGGCAGAGCTGCTCTGGATGAAGCGGGCCACTGCCACCGCAATGCCCTCGTCGTCGGGTCGCAGGGCCAAGGCCCGGCCGGCCTCGAGGGCCGCGCGATCATGCTGCTCGGCGGCGTGCGCCAGAGTGGCCTGTGCCAGACGAGCTTGCGGTACTTGCGAGTCATCGACCGCGATCTCGTCGAGAAGCGCCAGCGCGGCCGACCGGTCGGTGCTGCGCATCAGGGTTCTCTGCAGCTGTTCGTAGGCTTCACCGACGCTGCCGTCGGCCCGTGCACGTGCGAGACGTTCGACGATCAGGGGGCGGGCATCGGCGTACCGACCAGTCGAGAGCCACAGGGTCTCGAGGGTTTGCGAGGCCAGCAGCGAGTTGGGGGCGAGTTCACGCCAAAGCTGCGCGGCCTGCATCGCACGTTCCAGCGAGCGTTCCGTCAGTGCCAGTTCCGTGGCCCGCCGGGCGAGGCGGGGATCGCGCGTTTTCTGGGCCAGCGCCAGGTAGGTCGCCATCGCGCTGCCGGCCTGGCCACGCTGCGCTGCGATTTCGGAGGCAAGCAGCTGGAAGACGATCTGCGGGGTGAGATCGACGGCAGGCAGCACGCCGACTTCATCGCCGGGGCTGGCCAGCGGCCCGCCCCCACGGCGCGCACCGGTACCGGCTTGCGCCCGTGGACCGCTGGCGCTGCCGGACTGATCGCTGCCGGACTGATCGCTGGCGGACTGACCGCTGGCGCTGCCGGACTGATCGACGGCGACGTCATGGCTGGCCGCCGGGGCGCCTGCCGGCGATTGCCCGGCGCCGGTCTGGCTTTGTTCGGCCGGCGATGGCGTCACAGCGCCCGTGCTGGCGCAACCGGTGAGGCCGGCGATGATCAGTGCGGCGAGAGCCGCGAGCGGGCGAACCAAGCCCGATGTTTGACGGGGCGCCCGCGGCGCAGTGTACGGCTTCATGAATCGATCTTAGGTTCAATTACACTCGCCGGCAACCAATGGCCCTGAGCTGATGCCTGAACTGCCTGAAGTGGAAGTGGTCGCGCGCGGACTGCGGGCCAGCGTGCTTGGTCACACGGTGACCGGCGCGCAGCTGCGCGTGCCGCGTCTGCGCTGGCCGTTGCCGGACGGATTGTCCGAGCGTCTTGCCGGCCAGCGCTTAGAGGCGATCGAACGACGCGGCAAGTATCTTCTGCTGCGTTTTGCCAATGGCTCGCTGATCGTGCATCTGGGCATGTCAGGCAGCCTGCGCTTCATGAGCGCCTGGGAGCCGCCGCGCAATCACGATCACGTCGATCTGAATTTCGAACATGGCTGGTTGCGTCTGCACGACCCGCGGCGGTTCGGGGCGGTGCTGTGGCACGCGCCAGAAGACGGGCCGGCCAGCGCCCATCCTCTGCTGGCGCGTCTGGGTGTCGAACCGCTCGGCGGCGCGTTCGATGGCGGCGTGCTCCACGCCGGCACGCGGGCGCGCAGGGTGGCGATCAAACAATTGCTGCTGGCCGGTCAGGTGGTTGTGGGCGTTGGCAACATCTATGCGTCCGAGAGTCTGTTTCGTGCCCGGATCCGGCCGACGACCGCGGCGGCGCGCCTGTCGCGACGGCGTTGCGATCTGCTGGCCGCGCAGATCAAGTCGACGCTGGCCGAGGCCATCGAACGCGGCGGCAGCACCTTGCGCAATTTTTCGGGTGCCGATGGCGAGAGCGGCTACTTTCAGCTCGATTGCCAAGTCTATGGCAGGGCGGGCCAAGCCTGCCGCCTGTGCGGCACACCGATCCGGCTGGCCCATCAGCAGCAGCGGGCAACGTATTGGTGCCCGAAGTGTCAGACCTGAAGCACACCGCCTGGCGCGAGAGGCGCGCCGTGTGGCGGGCGGTTCGCGCAGGCGTGATGGCGACCCGAGGCCCTGTGCTAGATTGATTCGATACCCCTCAGGCAATGGCAGGCGCGAATGGCGGCGGGCAGTCTCGGTGAAAGGATCGCGGCATTCGGTGCGTGGCGACGCGAGTTGTCCGAGGCGATCCGGCGCTATGGTCAATGGCTTGGTGATTCCGGCCTGTCGGAGCCGGCGCTGCAGGCGCGGATTGAACGTCTCATTGAGCGCCTGCGTGAAAATCGGATCTCGATCGCGTTCGTCGCTGAATTCTCGCGCGGCAAGTCCGAACTCATCAACGCGATCTTTTTTTCGGAATATGGGCAGCGAGTGCTGCCGACGTCGGCGGGCCGCACGACCATGTGCCCGACCGAACTGATGTACGACCCGGGATGGCCGGCGTCAGTGCGCCTGCTGCCGATCGAGACCCGCGCGGACGATGCCACGCTGGCCGATCTGCGCGGCCAGCGTGCGGCCTGGCACGAGATCCCCGTGACCCCGGGCGATGCCAACAGTGTTTCGCAGGCTTTCGCGGCGGTGCGCGAGACGCGTCAGGTGCCGACCGATCTGGCGATCGCCCTCGGTCTGTACGATCCCGACGACATCGATTCGCCGATCCAGCCGGATGCCTTGGGCGAGGTCGAGATTCCGAAGTGGCGCCACGCCATTGCCAACATTCCGGATCCGCTGCTCGAAATGGGGCTCGTCGTGATCGACACGCCGGGACTCAACGCGATCGGCAACGAGCCCGAACTCACGCTGAACCTGATTCCCAGCGCCGACGCCGTCCTGTTCGTGCTGGCGGCCGATGCCGGCGTCAGTCGCAGCGATATTGAAGTCTGGCGCGAGAACATCAGTCCGTCGCACAAGTCCGGGCGCTTCGTCGTGCTCAACAAGATCGACGGCCTCTGGGACGAGTTGCGCGACGATGTCCAGATCGAAATCGAAATCGCCGAACAGGTGGCATCGGTGGCGCGCACGCTCGACGTGCCTCACGAACGCATCTTTCCCGTTTCGGCGCAAAAGGGCCTGGTCGCCAAGATCCAGGGTGATCGCCAGCTGCTGCGCAAGAGCCGCCTGAGCGATCTCGAACGTGCGTTGTCGCACGACCTGATCCCGCAGCAGCAGACGCTGGTGCGCGAACACGTCAGCCGCGACTTCGACGAGCTTGCCGGCGTGGTCTCGTCGGTCGTCGGCGCGCGTCGGCGTGGCGTGGTCGAGCAGCTGTTCGAACTCAACGGCCTGCGCGGTAAGAATCGCAATGTGGTCGACCACATGGCCGCGCGCATCAAGACCGAACGCGCCGATTTCGAGAAGAGCCTGCGTCATCTCCAGGCGCTGCGCACGGTGTTCGCGCGGCATTCGCAGTCCATCTACACCACGATTGGTGTCGAGAACCTGAAGCGTCACGTCCGGTTGGCCCGTGAGGTGATGCGGTCCAGCAATTTTTCGTCCGGCCTGCGCGAGGGCATGAGCGCCCTGACAGCCGCCTCGCGCAGCGATTTTCGGACGGTCTCGAGCCTGATCGACGAGATCACCACCATGATGACGGCGATGTATCGCACCTTCAATGCCGAGCATGGCTTG
>JAYVOV010000607.1:0-3558 GCA_043757735.1 Burkholderiaceae bacterium | reverse complement strand
AGACCCCGCCATTGGAGATCGAAAAAGTGCCGCCAGTGAGTTCTTCCAGGCCGAGCTTGCCTTCGCCGGCCCGTTTGCCGAAATCAGCGATCTGCTTTTCAACCTGCGCGAAACTCATCTGATCGACATTGCGCACCACAGGCACAACCAGGCCGCGCGGCGAACCCACTGCTACGCCGATGTCGAAGTAGCCGTGGTAGACGATGTCGTTGCCGTCCACCGAGGCATTGACCACCGGGAATTTCTTGAGCGCATGCACCGCCGCTTTCACGAAGAAGCTCATGAACCCCAGGCGGGCGCCGTGCTCCTTTTCGAAGCGCTCGAGGTATTTCTTGCGCAGATCCATCACCGGCTGCATGTTCACTTCATTGAACGTGGTGAGAATCGCGTTGGTTGCCTGCGATTGCAGCAGACGCTCGGCCACCCGCTGGCGCAGGCGCGACATTGCCACGCGCTGTTCGGGCCGGCCCTCGAGCAGCATCGCGTTGTCGATCGGCGCCTTCACCTGCGGCAGACCGGCCGACGGCGCGCGCGTGGGGATGGGTGCAATGATCGGCGCCGGCGCCGGCGCCGAACGCGAGCCCGCCTCGAGCGCCGATAACACATCGCCCTTGGTGATGCGCCCATCGCGGCCGGTACCCAGTACCTGGGCCGTGCCCAGGTTGTTTTCAGCCATCAGCTTGGCCGCCGCGGGCATCGCGATGTCGCCCTTGAGACCGGCCGGCGCCGGTGCCGGCGCCGACAATGAACCCGGCGAGGCCTGCATGGCGGCCACCGGGGCGGGCGCTGGCGGGGCGGACGCAACCGCGCCCACCTTGGCTTCGGTATCGATCACTGCGATCACCTGGCCGGCCACCACGGTCGCACCGTCGGCCTGCAGCAGGCGGACGATCACACCCGCCTCGGGGGCCGGCAGCTCGAGAACCACCTTGTCGGTCTCGATATCGATCAGGTTTTCATCACGAGCGACCGCATCGCCCGGTTTTTTGTGCCACTGCAGCAGCGTCGCCTCAGCGACCGATTCCGAAAGCTGCGGAACCTTTACTTCGATCAATGCCATGATTGACTCCGAATTCTTGACAGCGAATCTGTTGTTCGGACAGCTGGTCGACAGACGAATGCGCCCGCTCGCCGGCCACCGGGAGGAAGGATTATGGTGATGGGATCACGCGGGCGGCCCGCGCCTGACAGACGCAGGACAGCCCGATATTTGCGGGTTCAGGCTTTCTTGGCGCGCGGCTTGAGGTCACCCAATGCAGCGGCGATCAAGTCTTTCAGCTGGGCGTAGTGCTTGTCGTAATAACCGACCGCTGGTGACGCCGAGGCCGGTCGGCCCGCGTACGAAAGCTTCTGCCCTTCCTTGAGCGCTTCGTTGATGTGGTGCTGAACATAGAACCAGCAGCCCTGATTCTGTGGTTCGTCCTGGCACCACACCACCTGCGTCGCGTGCGGGTAGCGCTTCATCTCGGCCTCGAATGTCTTGTGCGCGAACGGGTAGATCTGCTCGAGACGCAGGATGACTACATCGTCGAGTTCACGTTCGGCGCGCCCCGCGACGAGGTCGTAGTAGACCTTGCCGCTGCACATCACCACCTTGCGTACCTTCTTGGGATCGATGCCCGCGACGGTCTCGCTGATGATGGTCTGAAACCCCCCCTTCGAGAACTCGTCCAGGCTCGAGGTGGCCGCTTTGTTGCGCAGCAGCGATTTCGGCGTGAGGATAACCAGCGGCTTGCGAAACAGCCGGATCATCTGGCGCCGCAGCAGGTGAAAGATCTGCGCCGGTGTGGTCGGCTGGCAGACCTGCATGTTGTGCTCGGCGCACAGCTGCAGGAAGCGTTCGACCCGTGCCGACGAATGCTCGGGACCCTGCCCTTCATAACCGTGCGGCAGCATCATTGTGAGGCCCGACACCCGGCCCCACTTTGTTTCGCCCGAACTGATGAACTGATCGATCACTACCTGAGCGCCATTGACAAAGTCGCCGAACTGCGCCTCCCAGATCACCAGGGTGTTGGGCTCGGCGGTGGCGTAGCCGTACTCGAAGCCCAGCACCGCTTCTTCGGACAGCACTGAATCGATGACCGTGAAGGGTCCCTGATTGTCAGCGACATGCTCCAGCGGAATGTAGTAGCCGGAGTCCCACTTCTCGCGGTTCTGGTCGTGCAGCACCGCATGGCGATGGGTAAAGGTGCCGCGGCCGGAATCCTGCCCGGACAGACGCACGCCGTAGCCCGACGTCAGCAGCGTGGCGAAAGCGAGGTGTTCACCCATGCCCCAGTCCAGCGGCAGGTCGCCGGCGGCCATCGCGCGCCGGTCAGCCAGCACCTTCTCGACCAGTGAATGCACCTTGAGGGTTGGTGGGACGCTGGTGATGCGCTGCGCGATCCGCTTGAGTTCTGCCTTCGGCACTGCGGTGTCGGCAGCGTCGGTCCACTTGCGGTTCAGGAAGGGCATCCAATCGACCGCGAACTTGCTCTTGAAGTTCGACAAGACGGGGTCTGAGGTATGACGCCCTTCGTCCATGGCCGCCCGGAAGCGCTTGACCTGCTCGTCGCCGTACTCGGCCGGGACGATGCCCTGCGCGGCCAGTTTGTCGGCATACAGCTTGCGCGTGCCCGGATGCTGAGCGATCTTCTTGTACATCAGCGGCTGCGTCAGCGCTGGAGTGTCCTGCTCATTGTGACCGAGCTTGCGAAAACAGATGATGTCGACCACTACGTCTTTGGCGAACTTCTGACGAAACTCGAGCGCGATCTGCGTCGCGAAGACCACTGCGTCCGGATCGTCGCCGTTCACGTGCAGCACTGGCGCCTCGATCATCTTGACCACGTCTGAACAATAGGTGGTCGAGCCTTTGTCGCGCGGATCGGAGGTGGTGAAGCCGATCTGGTTGTTGATCACGATGTGAACGGTGCCGAAGGTGCCGTAGCCGCGTGTCTGCGCCAGGTTGAGGGTCTCCATGACCACGCCCTGCCCGGCAAAGGCTGCATCTCCATGCACGATCACCGGCAGCACTTCACTGCCGTTCTTGTCGCCGCGGCGATCCATCCGCGCCTTGCAGGAGCCTTCGACCACCGGGTTGACGATCTCCAGGTGCGACGGATTGAACGCGAGCGACAGGTGCACCGGACCGCCGGGTGTCGAGATGTCGCTGGAGAAGCCCTGGTGGTATTTGACGTCGCCCGCGGGGAGATCATCGGCATGCCGGCCTTCGAACTCGGCGAACAGGTCCGCAGGCATCTTGCCCAGGGTGTTCACCAGCACGTTCAGGCGGCCGCGGTGGGCCATGCCGATCACGATTTCCTGAATGCCAGCCTCGCCGGCACGCTGGATGAGATCGTCCATTGCCGGGATGAAGCTCTCGCCACCTTCCAGCGAGAAACGCTTCTGCCCGACATAGCGGGTATGGAGGTACTTCTCGATACCCTCGGCGGCAGTCAGTTTTTCAAGAATGCGTTTGCGCTTCTCGGGCGAATAGTCAGCGCGCGCGCGGGTCGACTCGAGGCGCTCCTGCAGCCAGCGCTTTTGGGCCGGATCGGAGATGTACATGAACTC